>JAOPVO010000036.1 GCA_025966155.1 Pseudonocardiales bacterium | reverse complement strand
GCAACGACGAGAACGAATCTGCGGTGGCCGCCAGGTTCGATACGGCCGTCATCTCCGAGATGTCAGCCGACACCGCGCCGGCACAGTCAACTTTGCCTACTATGGGCCTGACGACGCGGACTGCTCCAAGCCCGCGGTCTTCGCCTCCACCAGCCCGGTAAGCCCCTCGGGCGAGTCCGTCTCCGCCGCCTTCGCGCCGTCGGGCGTCGGCACGTACCGAGCGGTCGCCAGCTACTCCGGCGACGCGTTGAACGCACCGGCCGCCGGGCTCTGCAACGACGCGAACGAGTCCGCCATTGTCAGCTCGCTGCCGACACCGACCATCGTGATCGAGCTGCCCGTTCCGCCCGTGCCCGCCGGGCCGACCACAGTCGAGGTCGCAGTGCTCGCGAGCACCGGCGCGTCGCCGCTGGCCACGGCCGGGATCGGCGTGGGGATCCTGGGCTTTGGGGCAGTCATGCTCATCGGAGCCTGCCGCCGCGATGCTCGTCGCTAGCGGCAGGACTGTGCTCTAGCAGCACTGTGCTCTAGGCACCTTCCCAGTTCAGCCGCCCGGCTCCTGATGCACAATCATGAGCCGGGCTTCCGTCTGCGCATGGCTCGGGGAGGACAGCTGATGGCGAAGTCCACACCGCCCGCCGAGGGCATCGACGAGTCGGAGCTGGCCGTCGGCTCCCCCAAGACATCGGCCGTCGGGATCCCGGCTGTGGCCAAGGCGATGCAGATGTCCGTGCACCAGATGGGCGTCGTCCGGACGGCACGCACGCTGACCCGGCTCAACCAGGAGGACGGCTTCGATTGCATGGGCTGCGCCTGGCCGGACCCCGAGAAGCGGCATCACGCCGAGTTCTGCGAGAACGGGGCGAAGGCCGTCGCCGAGGAGGCAACCCGTTTTCGCGTGCCCCCGGCGTTCTTCGCCGAGCACTCGGTGGAGTCGCTGCGCGCCCGCGACGACTACTGGCTGGGGCAGCAGGGCCGTCTCACGCATCCGATGCTGCTGGACGCCGGAGCCACGCACTATGCCCCGGTGTCGTGGGAAGAGGCATTCTCGATCATCGCCGCCGAGGTGCGCAGCCTCGACGACCCCAACCAGGCGGTGTTCTATACCTCGGGCCGCACCTCGAACGAGGCGGCATTCGTCTATCAGCTGATGGTGCGCGGGCTCGGCACGAACAACCTGCCTGACTGCTCGAATATGTGCCACGAGTCCAGCGGCGAGGCGCTGACCGACACCATCGGCATCGGCAAGGGATCGGTCAGCCTGGAGGACATCCACCAGGCCGAGCTGATCCTCGTCGCCGGGCAGAACCCCGGGACCAATCACCCGCGCATGCTCAGCGCCCTGGAGCGGGCCAAGCGGAACGGCGCGGTGATCGTCGCGATCAACCCGCTGCCGGAGGCCGGTCTGATCCGCTTCGACAATCCGCAGACGCCGCGCGGGCTGTCCGGCATCGGGACAGCGATGGCCGACGACTTCCTGCAGATCCGGATCGGCGGGGACCAGGCGCTGTTCCAGGGCCTCGGCAAGCACCTGCTCGAGGCCCAGGAATCCGGCGGCGGGGTCTTGGACCATGCATTCCTCGACGCGTACGCCACCGGGCTGGAGCCATACCTCCAGCTCCTGGGCGAGGCGGACTGGGACGAGCTGTCGACGGCGTCGGGGCTGACGGTCGAGCAGATCCGCGCGACCGGCGACCGCCTGCTGGCTTCGAAGGCGACCATAGTGTGCTGGGCAATGGGTCTAACCCAGCACAAGCACGCTGTGGCGACTCTGCGCGACATAGTGAATGTGCTTCTGCTGCAAGGCAATATCGGTCGAGTAGGCGCGGGGGTGTGCCCGGTCCGCGGCCATTCCAATGTGCAGGGCGACCGCACCATGGGCATCTTCGAGCGGATGCCGGCTGCCTTCCACGATCGCCTCGATGCCGAGTTCGGATTCGCCTCGCCGCGGGAGCCGGGCCTGGACACCGTCGAGGCCATTCGGGCCCTGCGCGATGGCCGTGCCCGGGTGTTCGTCGGGATGGGCGGGAACTTCGTGCGGGCGACGCCGGACAGCAACGTCACCGAGGCGGCGCTGCGCGGCACGCGCCTGTCGGTGCAGATCTCGACCAAGCTCAACCGCTCGCACCTGGTGACCGGGCGCCGCGCGCTCATCCTGCCGACCCTCGGGCGCACCGAGCGCGATGTGCAGGCCGGCGGCGAGCAGCGGGTCACCGTCGAGGATTCGATGAGCTCGGTGCATGGGTCCCGCGGTCGCCTGGCCCCCGCCAGCGAGCATCTGCTGTCCGAGGTCGCGATCGTCGCCCGACTGGCCCAGGTGCTGCTCGATGGATCGCCGAACGCGCCGCAGGTCGACTGGGCCGCACTCGAGGGCGACTACGCGTTGATCCGCCAGCACATCGCGAATGTCGTCGTCGGGTTCGAGGATTTCGAGAGCAAGATCGACGGCAATCGCAGCTTCGTCCTGCCGCACGGCCCGCGGGACAGCCGGACCTTCCCCACGCCCAGCGGCAAAGCGGTGCTGACGGCCAATCCCTTGGAATATCCCCGCATACCGGAGGGCCGCCTGCTGCTGCAGACGATCCGGTCGCACGATCAGTACAACACCACGATCTACGGGAAGGACGATCGCTACCGGGGCATCCACGGCGGGCGGCGCGTGATCATGGTCAATCAGGCCGATATCGACGCGCTGGGACTGGCCGACGGCGACCACGTCGACATCGTGTCCGAGTTCGCCGACGGCATCGAGCGGCGCGCACCCCGGTTCCGCGTGGTGGCCTATTCGACGCCCCGCGGGAACGCCGCGGCGTACTACCCGGAGACCAATGTGCTGGTGCCATTGGACTCCGTGGCCGACCGCAGCAATACCCCGACGTCGAAGTCGGTCATCGTGCGATTGGAGCGGCTGGCCGATCCGCGGCCGGAACCGCTGAGCTAGTAGTACTGACCTGGAAGGTTGGTGCCGCGGTTGACCGGTGATCGTCCGCCGAGAGCGCCGTTTGGCGGCGGTGGCGGTCGCAGGATTGCAGCCAGGTCCCGAATGCGGCGAGGCGCTCAACTTCTGATCGGCAGGGACGGGCGTAGGCCCATCCTCGAGCAGGGTGCGGTTGACCGCTCGACCTTGCCGTCGGAATAACGACAATCACCATACTATGCATATGGTCCGGATAGACGCGGCCGCATTTCGCGTTTTACCACAGCGTCTTACCCTTGCGCATGTTAGTGCGTCACCGTACCATCGAACGCATGTTCGCATTGTCGTCGGATCCTCGGGTGCTCGCCGTCGATGCGATGGGCGCTGCCCTGATCGGGCTGGACCAGGTCGTGGATGACGTTGTGCGGATCGACCGGATCCAGGCCCTGGAGCGGCTGCGCGGCATCGTCGCGGCGGCGCAGGCGGTGGAGGCGGCGGCGTTCGCGGACTCCCAGACGGCGGCGCAGATCGCCGCCGGGGCGCCGCGGGACCG
>JAOPVO010000345.1 GCA_025966155.1 Pseudonocardiales bacterium | reverse complement strand
GATGGATACGACACGCTGACGAGGACCGATTCGACCTCGGGCAGGGCCGCCAGGCGCGCACGGACCGCGCCCCTGTCCAGGCGCACCAGCGGGGTGCCGTCGACGATGCCAGCGGCGGCACGGATCTGGGCCTCGGTCAGCAGCGACTCGCCCCGGACACTGATCTGCCGGACACCGAGCACGGGGCTGACGGCAACGACCCAGCCGATGCCCAACGCAAGCGCTATCACGGCAATTGCCGCAAGGGCTCCGCGCCACCAGGGCGAGCGCCGCGGATGGTCGCCGTAACCGGCCGGCGGCCGATCGTCGTCGGGCAACCGGCCTCCACGTGCTAGATCGCTGCGGTCCCCATCACCGTGCCGCAACCGGTCAGCGGGCATTCGCTCGTACGGCAGCGCCTCGAGCCCGAGCAGCGACGCGCCCGGGAACCTCACGCTGGGTCCGGCGCGGCGACAGTGCGGGGCGTGCCCTCGATCGCCTCCGCGGCGGCGGCGAGGATCTCGGGACAGAGCAGGTAGACGTCGCCGATGCCCATCGTGACCACGAGGTCCCCAGGGGCAACGACTGCGGCGATGCGCGCAGGGGTCGCCGACCAGGACGGCTCGTAGATGATCCGCTCGGGCGGCAGGTCGATGAGGTCGGCGATCGTCGCGCCGGTGATGCCGGGGATCGGCTCCTCACGGGCCGGATACACATCCATGACCACGGCGATGTCAGCCAGCGCCATGGACATGGCGAACTCGCGGGCGAAGATCTGCGTGCGGCTGAAAGTGCCGGGCTGGAAGACGGCGATGAGCTTGCCCGCTCCGGTGGCCGCCCGCGCGCCGCGCAGAGTCGCCGCGATCTCCGTTGGGTGATGCGCGTAGTCGTCGTAGACGCGGACGCCCGCGGCGGTGCCCCGGTGCTCGAATCGGCGATGCACGCCGCGGAATGCCGCCCATGCCGCTGCGACCTTCGCCGGCGGCATGCCCAGCGCCACGGCCAGGGCCAGGGCGCCGGCGCCGTTCAGGGCCATATGCCGACCGACCAGCGCGCCGAGCACGACATCGATCCGCTCGATGCCCGGGCCCTCGACGGTGAAGCGCACCGACGAGGGCAGCTCGACGATCCCACTGACTCGCACATCGGCGTCCTCGGCCTCGCCGTAGGTCAGCAGGCGGACGTCGCGACCGCGGGCATAGGCGGCTAATTCACGGGCGCCGGCATCGTCGGCGCACACCAGAAGCGTCCCGCCGGGGACGATGCGGTCGACGAACTGCTCGAACGCGCGCTGGACACCGGCGAGATCGCCGTGGTTCTCCAGGTGATCAGCCTCGACGTTGGTGACGATCGCGGCCTGCGGGGCCAGCATGAGGAACGAGCCGTCGCTCTCGTCGGCCTCGACGATGAAGTACTCCCCGGTGCCCTCGTGCGCATTCAGCCCGGTCTCGTAGAGGTTGCCGCCGATGGCGAACGAGGGATCCAGCCCGCACGCCTGCGCCGCGACGGTGAGCAGCGACGTCGTCGTGGTCTTGCCGTGCGTGCCGGCGATGGCAACGCCGCGGCGCTCGGCGATGACCGAGGCGAGGGCGGCGGCGCGGCGGATGACTTGCAGGCCGCGGGCCCGGGCCTCGACCAACTCCGCATTCGTCGCGGCGATGGCGGTGGAGTAGACGACGGTGGTCGGCTCCTGCGCCGACCCCGGCGCGCCCAGGTTGGCAGCGGCATGGCCGATGTGGACCGTCGCCCCGAGGGCGCGCAGCGCAGCTACGGCGCCGGAGTCGCGGGCGTCGCTGCCGGAAACGGTCACGCCGCGGGCGAGGAGGATGCGGGCCAGGCCGCTCATGCCGGCGCCGCCGATGCCCACGATGTGCACCGACCCGAGATCGCGGGCATCGGGCACGGGGTCGGTGCCGGCGCTGCGCACCAATTCGGCGCCGGGCGCGGTCCAGCCTTCAGGCCGTTCGATCATCGGGACTCCCCTGTCTGGGCTGCGTCGGTCGGCCCGGCAGCATGGTCGGCGGCCAGGCGCAGCGCCGCGCGGGCGAGCACCTCGTCGGCGTCCGCCGCTCCTGACCCTGCTGCGGCGGCGCTCATGGCCCGCAGCCGGTCGGCGTCGCAGAGCACCGGGATCACTGAGCGCACTATCCATTCCGGCGTGCACTCGGCGTCGGCGACCAGCAGGCCGCCGCCGGCCGCGACGATCGGCTCGGCGTTCAGCCGCTGCTCGCCGTTGCCGTGCGGGTAGGGGACGTAGGCGGCCGGCAGCCCCAGCGCGGTCAGCTCGGCGCAGGTCATCGCCCCGCACCGGCAGAGGACGAAATCGGCGGCAGCGTATGCCTCGGCTAGCCCGTCGAGGAACGGAACCAGCACGTACGGCGGCGCGCCCGCCTCTCCCGGCGGCGCCGCGAGGTCGTTCTTCGGGCCGGCGATGTGCAGCACCTGGATGCCCGCACCGGCCAGTGCGGCCGCGGCGCCCAATGCGGCGGCGTTGATCGACTGCGCGCCCTGGGAGCCGCCGGTGACCAGCAGCGTGGGGCGGTCGGGGTCGAGCCCGAGCGCGGCGCGGGCGCCGGCACGCTGGGCGGCCCGATCGAGTGTCGTGATCGAGCGGCGCAGCGGCATGCCGATCGGCTGCGCATTGCGCAGCTTGATAGCCGGCGATGCTGTGTAGACACTGTTGGTCATGCGCGCGGCAATCCGGTTGGCCAGGCCCGGGCGGGCATTCGCCTCGTGGACGGCGAAGGGGATGCCGAGGCGCCTGGCCGCGAGGTACGCCGGCAGCGCCACGTAGCCGCCGAACCCGACGACGACCTGGGCATCGACCCGGGTGAGCACCTCGGCGGCGGCTCGTACGGCGGCCCGCATCCGCCCGGGGACCCGCAGCAGATCGGGAGTCAGGCGCCGAGGCAGCGACGCCGCCGGGATGAGCTCGAGCGGGTAGCCGCGGGCCGGGACCAGCGTGGTCTCGAGGCCACGCGCTGTGCCGAGCGCGGTGACCGTCGACGTGGGGTCCAGCCGCAGGATGGCGTCGGCGAGGGCCAGGGCGGGCTCGATGTGGCCGCCGGTGCCGCCGCCGGCCACGACGATGCTGGGGGTCATGCCGACCGTCGCGGGCGGGTCGGCGCCGTGGGCCGCGGCGCGGCCGTGGGGCGCGCGGACGTGCGGGCAGTACCCGTGTGGGGGGTCGCCGTGT
>JAOPVO010000327.1 GCA_025966155.1 Pseudonocardiales bacterium | reverse complement strand
GGTCGTCCAGCCCGCCTGCGCGGCCTCGGTGATCGTGTTGGTCGCGCCCGGGGTGAGCCCGGTCCACGACGCGGTCGCAGCCGCGGTCGTGCTGCCCGTTCAGGACAGCGTCTTCGGGCTCGCGCCCGTGACCCCGGCCGTCGGGCTGATCGAGAAGCCGAACGACCACGCAAACCCAGCAGCCACACCGGTCACCGACTTGCCGACGGTGACCGCTGCCGGGGCGGCGGCGTTGGACGCCGAGCACGCGAGCGTCTGCGCCACACCGGCCACGAACGTCACGGTCGCCGGGCTCTGATCCGAATCGACTACGCCTATGCACGCGAACCCGCTGGTCGTCCAGCCCGCCTGCGCGGCCTCGGTGATCGTGTAGGTCGCGCCCGGGGTGAGTCCGGTCCACGACGCGGTCGCCGCCGCGGTCGTGCTGCCCGTGCCGGACAGCGTCTGCGGGCTCGCGCCCGTGACCCCGGCCGTCGGGCTGATCGAGAAGCCGAACGACCACGCAAACCCAGCAGCCACACCGGTCACCGACTTGCCGACGGTGACGGACGCAGGCGTGGGCGTGTTGGTCGCCGAGCACACCACGGCCGCACCGGGCAGGGCCGTGAACGTGACCGACCCGGGCCCGGTGTCCACGGTCGTGGCTCCGGTGCAGGTGATGAAGGACGCCCAGCCCGCCTTCGCGGCCTCGGTGATCGTGTACGTCGCGCCCGGGGTGAGCCCGGTCCACGACGCGGTCGCCGCCGCCGTCGTGCTGCCCGTGCCCGACAGCGTCTGCGGGCTGGCGCCCGTGACCCCCGCCGTCGGGCTGATCGAGAAGCCGAACGACCACGCGAACCCATCAGCCACACCGGTCACCGACTTGCTGACGGTGACCGCTGCCGGGGCGGCGGCGTTGGACGCCGAGCACGAGAGCGTCTGGCCCACACCGGCCACGAACGTCACCGTCGCCGGGTTCTGATCCGAATCGACTACGCCGCACGCGAACCCGCTGGTCGTCCAGCCCGCCTGCGCGGCCTCGGTGATCGTGTAGGTCGCGCCCGGGATCAGCCCGGACCACGACGCGGTCGCCGCCGAGGTGGTGCTGCCCGTGCCCGTGATCGTCTGCGTGTTCGCGCCGATCAGGCCGGCCGACGGCGTGATCGAGAAGCCGAAGGACCACGCCAGCCCGGAGCCGACCCCAGTCACCGACTTCGATACCGACACCGTCGACGGCGTCGCCGCGTTGGTCGCCGAGCACACGATCGTCTCGCCGAAGGCCGCGGTGAATGTGATCGTGCGGACTCCGGTGGAATTCACTGTGGTGCCCGAGCAGGTGATCGAGGCCTGCCAGCCTGGGACCGCGGTCTCGGTGAGCGTGTACTGCACTCCACCGGTCAGGTTCGACCAGGACGCAGTAGTGGCCGAGGTCGTGTTGCCCGTGCCCGCGATGGCCTGCGGGTTGGCGCCGACGGTGCCGCCGGACGGGGTGAGCGTGAAGTCGAAGGACCACGCAAGGCCCGGATTGATGCCCGACACGGTCTTGGTGACCGAGACGACCGGCGCGACGTCGGTGTTCGTGATGACGCAGGTCGCGTTCTGGCCCGGTGCGAGCACCACCGGCTGGGCGAGAACCGCGGCCGTGGTGTCGGTGCAGACAATGGAGCTTTGGATGTAACCGGGCTGCTGGGTCTCCGACGGCGTGTACGCCACGCCGGCCGTAGCCGTATTGGGTGTCCCCGAGGTCACGGGCCCGCCGTTGAGCAGCAGCGGGAACGCGCCGGCGGCCAAAGTCCCGCCGTGCAGGTTCTGGACGACCTTGGTGACGGTAAGTGTCGGCGCGATGTCGTTGTTCGTCAGCACGCAGGTGACCACGTGCCCGGCTGCGAGAGCCACGGTAGCGGTGCCCGAGCCGGTCGACGTTGCGACGACGGCTGCGCCGGCTTCGTCGACGCATGACCATGTGCCCGGCACATAGCCTGCTGAAGGTGTCTCGCTCAGGGCATACGTGCCCGGCGCGACCGAAGCCGATATGCCGATCGCGGGGTCGGGGTTCGGGTCCGTACCGTTGATGACCACCGCGTTGCCCGTGCCAGTCGCCTGCAGCGGGAAGCTCGCGCCGGTGGCGCTGCCGCCGTTGTCGTTGATCACGGACTTGTTGAGCACCAGGCCGGTAGCGGCGTTGGTGATGACGCACGACGGTGCGGCGGCCCCGGTGGAGGACGGGAAGATCTGGAATACCTGGTCGGTGTAGGCGCCGTTCTGGTAGAGCGTCGCCGTCTTCTCCTGGCTCCCGGCGGGCGCGAACAGATCGGTGTAGCTGCACACGATCGTCTGCAGCGTCCAACCGGTGGGAAGCGGCGCCGGTTCGGTGACGCGGTAGTCGGGCTGAGCCAGCACGCGGGACCAGGTGTGGGTGTCGCCGACGTTGATCGTGTGGGTGATCGAGTTGACCGATGCGTCCTGATCGCTCAGCGCCACGTTGCTCTGGTTGATGCCCGTGAGCGAGGCGTCGTGAACGGTCCGGCTGTCGACCTGGTCAATCACGTAGGTGAAGGCCGTAGCCGGTGCGAAGTTGGGCGAGTTGGACACCTTGCCCACCGTGACCCCGTTGCAATTGCTGAGGGTCAGTGGAGCCGCGAAGCCGACGTAGTCGATTAGCTGGGCGGTGTTGCTGTTGCCCGTCTTGGTGATGAAGCCGGAGGTGGTGAACGTGCGGCAGGCACCGGACGGCAGGACGCCCAATGCGGTCAGGTCGATAGCCGACTCGCCGAAGGTGCCCTGGTTCGCCGTCTGACCGGCCGGCACGACATCGGCGTTCGCACCGGCCGCCCCAACCGACCCGCCGGTGCCCGAGACGACCCAGGTCCCTGCGCCGGTGCCCGCACCGGGGCAGTCCGCCGCTTGCCATGCGTACGCGGTGTAGCTGGCGATGTTCTGGACATTGGCGTTGTAGTCGAATCCAATCAGCCGATCGTCGCAGCGCCCGGCCACGGGCCCGGTGAGGATCTGGAACACGCTCATGTCGCCCGTGGCATCGGCGGAGCGAGTCCAGTACTGGTACAGGATCGTGTGGAGTTGGTCGTAGCCCGGGCCGGTGACATGCACGATCTCGTAGGCCGCAGCGCCTGTGCAGGCGTCGCCCTTGTTATTCACGGCAGCGGTGCCGGTGGTGAAAGGGTTCGAGTCGATCGTGTTAGTACCGGGGAAGGAGGTGCTGTCGCTGCCGGACAGGCAGATGGTGGCGCCGCCCGCATCCGGGTCCGCGGAGTAGGTGCGGCCAAGGATGCCGGTGGATTGCTGGCCGGTCGGTGTCGTATACGGGCCGGGGAGTCCGAAGTACGCGGGGTTGGCGGGGTTCGCGGTGCTGAACAGCGCGTTCCAGTCCATCCCGCCGTTCGGGCCGCCGTTGACCGGCTTGTTTCCATCGATCTCGAAGTTGGTCGAGAACGCCGGGGCCGCACCGACGGCCGGGAAGGCGACACCGGATGCCGGCTCCGCTCCGGCTAGGACGACGACGGCGAAGCCGGCGGCTGTCAGGAGCGCGGCGCCAAGGCTCGCGACGAAACGTGATGACGACACAGCAGAACTCCCTACATAAAGCCGATATATAGGGACTTCTTAGCACGCCAACGACTTTCTGTCGCACTCACGTAAAGCATTCCTCGCACACCCAGGTAATAAGACCTCACAAACTCACTTAGCGTTCAATAGAAAAGCACTGGGCGTAGTAATTACCCGCGCAGGCAACATTACGACTACTTAGCGTGAAGCACCTTGAGAGAGGCGCTCAGGAGCGCGGGGCAGGCCGCCAGACGACCAGTGCGGTGGAATTCCGGATGCCGAGCTCGCGCCGGGACCGCTCGAGCTCGGCGTGCACCTCGGCCAGGCGGGAGCGCAGGGCGTCGACCTGGGACTCCAATTCGATGATGCGCTTTATGCCGGCGAGGTTGACGCCCTCGTCCTGGGACAGCCGCTGCACCTCGCGCAGCAGCGCAACATCGCGCGGTGAGTAGCGCCGGCCCCCGCCAGCGGTGCGGCCCGGGCTCACCAGCCCGAGTCGGTCGTACTGGCGCAGCGTCTGGGCGTGCATGCCGGCGAGCTGCGCCGCCACGGAGATCACGAAGACCGGCGCATCGTCATCGAAGCGACCGAAGTCAGGCCTCATCGCTCAGCCCTCCCGCACCGGCGTCCGCCGCGGCCGGCTTCGCCGTCGCTCGCGGGCCGACGGCAGCACTGATATCCGGACGTGGGTCGTCCGTTTGCGCCAAGGCGAACGCCTCGAGCGCCTCGCGGGCGGCGGCCGACATGTTCTGCGGCACCGCAACCTCGACGGTCACCAGCAGATCCCCATTGCCGCCGGCCCGCTTGGGCGCGCCGCGGCCACGGACGCGCAGCGTCCTGCCCGAAGCGGTGCCCGGGGCAATGCGCAGCGCCACCGATCCATCGAGGGTCGGGACTCGCAGCGTGGTGCCCAATGCAGCTTCGGCAAAGGTGATGGGGGCGGTCAGCGTCAGATCGTCGCCTGATCGCCCGAAGAGCTCGTGTCCCAACACGTGCACGGTGACGAACAGGTCGCCGGCCGGGCCGCCGCGCACTCCGGGCTGGCCCTTGCCGGCGATCTTCAGCTTGGCCCCGTCACGCACGCCCGGGGGCACCCGGACGGTGATCGTCCGCACCTGGGTGGTAACCCCGGTGCCCTGGCATCGAGGGCACGGCGTATCGATCACCTGGCCCGTTCCCTGGCACGCGCGGCACGGCTCGCTGAAGCCGAATGCGCCTTGGTTCCGGCTGATGTAGCCCGATCCACCGCAGACCGAGCACTGGTGGGGCGCTGTGCCGGGCGCAGCCCCGGATCCTCGGCAGAGGTCGCAGGCCGCGGGCCCGCTGAGGCGAAGCGGCAGGGTCTGGCCCTGCACTGCCTCGTCGAAGCCGAGGGTGACATCGGCCTGGGCGTCCTGGCCCCGGGCCGGCCCGCGCTGGCCGGTCTGGCCCGCGCGGCTGGTCTGGCGGAAGCTCCGCCCTCCGGCCCGACCGCCGCCGAAGAGGCCGCCGAACATATCGCCGAGATCCCCCGCGCCGGCCGAGCCCGAGGACTGCGCGCCGTCGCCGAACATCGAGGAGAAGTCGAACGCCCCGGCCCCGCCGCCGCCCATCCCGCCGCTGCCGGACGCCCGGCGGAAGCTGCCGGAGCCGAACAGCGAGCGGGCCTCGTCGTACTCGGCGCGGGTCTTGGCGTCGGACAGGACGTCGTAGGCCTCCGAGACCTCCTTGAAGCGGGCCTCGGCCGCGGCATTGCCCGGGTTCTTATCCGGGTGCAGCTCGTGGGCCAGCTTGCGGTAGGCCTTCTTGAGGTCCGCCGGCGTCGCATCCTTGGCGACGCCGAGCGTCGCGTAGAAGTCCTTCTCGACCCAGTCCTGAGCACTCACTCGGCGTCACCTGCCTTCCGTGTCTAGATCATGGACGTTACATAGCCGGCCAACAGATCAAGCCGGGTCGGATACCCCGACAAGCGCCGGCCGCAGCAGGCGATCGCCCAGCCGGTAGCCCCGCCGCATGATCAAGGTGCACGTCGAGGTCTCCACCTCGTCGCTCTGGCCATGCGTGACGGCCTCGTGCACGGTGGGATCGAACGGATCGCCGACCTCCCCGAGCGCCTCGACGCCCAGCTTGGCCATGACACCGTCGAGCTGATCGGCGACGGACTTCAGGGCGCCGCTCAGATCGCCGTGCTCGCGGGCCCGGTCCAGATCGTCGAGCACCGGCAGCAGGGCCATGACGACCCCGCCGGTGGCGGCCTCGGCGACCGTGATGCGGTCGCGGTCCATCCGCTTGCGATAGTTCGCATACTCAGCCTGAATCCGCTGGACATCGGCCGTGCGCTCGTCCAGCTGCGCCTGAAGCTCGCCCAGCACCGGGTCGAAGGTGACCCCATCCGGGTCTGGCGTCTCGCCGGCCGCGCCCTCGAGGATGTCCCCCATCGCGCTGTCGTCAGCATCCCCGGAGGGCCCGCCGTCTGCAGAGGGCGCCCCGTCTCCGGAGGACGCACTGTCTCCAGACGCGGCGGGCTGGTCGACCCGGCGCTTGTCCCGGATCACCACGCGGTCCGGGTCCTCATCGCTTCCCGGCGGCGGAGTCGCCCCGGACTCCGCCGCACCGCTCGCGTCCGTCATCGCTGGGCATCCTCGGGACCCTCGTCGACGACCTCGGCGTCGACGACCTGGTCGTCGTCGGCCGGAGCCTCCGACCCTGCACCGGAGTCGCCGCCGGCCGCGGAGGCAGCCGCCGCCTCGTAGAGCGCGCCGCCAGCCTCCTGGGCCACCCGCGACAGCGTCTCGTGCGCGGCCTTGATCGCGTCGAAGTCGTTGCCGTCGAGGGACTTCTTCAGAGTCTCCAGCGCCGCCTCGAGCTCGCTCTTCTTCTCGGCCGGGATCTTGTCGCCGTTGTCTGTCACGAACTTCTCGGTCGTGTACAGCGCGGACTCCGCGACATTGCGCGTCTCGGCGTCCTCCTTGCGCTTGCGGTCCTCCTCGGCGTGGGACTCGGCATCCTTCATCATCCGGTCGATCTCGTCCTTCGAGAGGCCCGAGCCGCCGGTGATCGTCATGCCCTGCTCCTTGCCGGTGCCCATGTCCTTGGCGGACACGTGCACGATGCCGTTCGCGTCGATATCGAACGTCACCTCGACCTGCGGGACCCCTCGCTGGGCCGGCGCGATGCCGGTCAGCTCGAACATCCCCAGGCGCTTGTTATAGGAGGCAATCTCCCGCTCGCCCTGGAATACCTGGATCTGGACGCTGGGCTGGTTGTCATCGGCGGTCGTGAAGATCTCCGAGCGCTTGGTCGGGATCGTGGTGTTGCGCTCGATGAGCTTGGTCATCACGCCGCCCTTGGTCTCGATGCCGAGGGACAGCGGGGTGACGTCCAGCAGCAGGACGTCCTTGACCTCGCCCTTCAGCACGCCGGCCTGCAGCGTGGCGCCGACGGCAACAACCTCATCGGGGTTGACGCCCTTGTTGGGCTCCTTGCCCCCGGTGAGCTCGCGCACCAGATCGGCCACTGCGGGCATGCGGGTCGATCCGCCGACCAGCACCACGTGGTCGATCTGGCTGACCGTGACGCCGGCGTCCTTGACGACATTCTGGAACGGCAGGCGGGTGCGCTCGAGCAGGTCCAGGGTGATGCGCTGGAACTCCGCGCGGGACAGCTGCTCGTCGAGGAACAGCGGGTTCTTGTCCGCGTCGACGGTGATGTACGGCAGGTTGATCGACGTCGCCTGGCTGGACGAGAGCTCGATCTTGGCCTTCTCGGCCGCCTCGCGCAGTCGCTGCATGGCCATCTTGTCCTTGGTCAGGTCGATGCCGTGCGCGGCCTTGAACTTGTCGATCATCCAGTCCATGACGCGCTGGTCCCAGTCGTCGCCACCGAGGTGGTTGTCGCCGCTGGTGGCCTTGACCTCGATGACGCCGTCGCCGATCTCCAGCAGCGACACGTCGAAGGTGCCGCCGCCGAGGTCGAAGACGAGGATCGTCTGCTCGGTCTCGCCCTTGTCCAGCCCGTAGGCCAGCGCCGCCGCGGTGGGCTCGTTGACGATCCGCAGGACATTGAGGCCCGCGATCGCGCCCGCCTCCTTGGTGGCCTGGCGCTGGGAGTCGTTGAAGTAGGCCGGGACGGTGATTACCGCGTCGGTGACCTCCTCGCCCAGGTACGCCTCGGCGTCACGCTTGAGCTTCTGCAGGATCCGGGCGCTGATCTCCTGCGGGGTGTACGCCTTGCCGTCGATGTCGACGGACCAGTCCGTGCCGATGTGGCGCTTGACCGACCGGATCGTGCGATCGACGTTGGTCACCGCCTGGCGCTTGGCGACCTCGCCGACCAGTACCTCGCCGTTCTTGGCGAAGGCGACGACGCTGGGCGTGGTGCGCGCGCCCTCGGCGTTCGCGATGACCTCGGGCTCGCCGCCGGTCAGAACGGCGACAACCGAGTTGGTGGTACCGAGGTCGATGCCGACCGCTCGTGCCATGGTGCTCTCCTTCAATCGGGTGCTTCTGGGGTGTCGATCAGGTGGTCCAGCCGGAACTTTCGCGGCTTTCGAGCATCATAACTGCGTCGAGGGGACTCATGTTCCCAAGATCGCGGCCTTCTTCGGGCCGGCGGCGGACGCGCCTGAAGGAAGGGTGACCTAAGGCAAATGGGCGACGAGGGTCACCGGATAGGGGACGTATCTGCATTAGCCCGGCTCCCTGTGGAGCGGCTAATGTCGGCGGTCTGTCCGTGCTCAGCGAGGAGTGAGATGCAGATCGCCCTGCTTGTTTTGTCCCTACTGGTAACTGCCGTAGCGGTTGCCCTGGTGACGCGAACCATCCAAGGGTTCCTCAAGATCGTGAAGCTGGGCCAGCCGGACTCCACGCGCACTGTGGATCCGGTCGACCGCACCAAGAACATGCTGATCGAGACCCTCGGTCACACCCGGATGCTGAAGTGGACCCTGGTCGGGATCGCCCACTGGACGGTTTTCGTCGGCTTCGGGTTCCTGGCCACCACGCTGCTCACTGCGTACGGCCAGCTGTTCGATCCGCACTTCGCCCTCCCGCTGGTTGGGCACTGGGTCGTCTTCGAGTTCGTGACCGAATTCATCTCGTTCACCGGCCTTATCGGGATCCTGGTGCTGATCGGGATCCGGCAGAAGAACCACCCCCGCCGCCTGGGCAAGAAGTCGCGTTTCTACGGCTCGACCTTCTGGCAGGCCTACTACGTCGAGGGAACCATCCTCGGCGTCATGATCTGCATCGCGCTGCTGCGCGGCCTTGAGGGCGCACTGCGCGGCGAGGAGTCCTGGAGCCTGCACTACGCCTTCTCGTATCCGCTGGTGAAGGCCTTCAGCGGCATGTCCGAGGGCGCGCTCGAGAACACGATCCTCATCGTCGCGACGATCAAGATCCTGATCTCGATGGCATGGGTCGTCACGATCGCGCTGAACGCCACGATGGGCGTCGCCTGGCACCGCTTCCTCGCGTTCTTCAACATCTACTTCAAGCGCTACCCGAAGATCTCCACGATCGGGATGGGCAAGCAGGGCACCCGGAGCCCGTCGCTGGGCCCGCTGCAGCCGATGAAGAGCGGCGGCGTGCTCATCGACTTCGAGGATCCGGGCGAGGACGACAAGTTCGGCATCGAGAAAGTCGAGGACTTCAGCTGGAAGGGCCTGCTCGACTTCACCACCTGCACCGAGTGCGGGCGCTGCCAGTCGCAGTGCCCGGCCTGGGCCACCGACAAGCCGCTGTCCCCGAAGCTGCTGATCCTGGCGCTGCGCGATCACGCATACGCCAAGGCGCCGTACCTGCTGGCCACCGACGAGCAGCGCGAAGCCGCGGATGCCGCGTTCGAGGCAGCCGGCGGCATGGAGGCCGTGCGCGGCGGCGGTCGCGACTCCGAAGGCGTCGAGAATGTCGGCAGCCCGAACGAGGGCATCAACAAGGGCCTGGAGAAGGGCGCGATCCCGCTGTCGGCTGTCGCCGAGGCGCAGCGCCCGCTGATCGGGACCGCGGAGGAGCACGGCGTCATCGACCCGGACATCCTCTGGTCCTGCACCAACTGCGGCGCGTGCGTCGAGCAGTGCCCGGTCGACATCGAGCACATCGACCACATCGTGGACATGCGCCGCTACCAGGTCCTCATCGAGTCCTCGTTCCCGAGCGAGGCCGCCGGGATGCTGCGCAACCTGGAGAACAAGTCCAACCCGTGGGGCCTGGCCGAGCGCATGCGCGAGGAGTGGACCGACGGGCTGGACTTCGAGGTCGACCGCCTCGAGCCGGGCGAGCCGATGGCCGATGACGTGGAGTACCTGTACTTCGTCGGCTGCGCCGGATCCCTCGAGGACCGCTCCCGCCGCACGGCCCGCGCATTCGCCACGCTGCTGCACATCGCCGACGTCAAGTTCGCGATCCTGGGCCAGGCCGAATCCTGCACGGGCGACCCGGCCCGGCGCCTTGGCAACGAGTTCGTGTTCCAGCAGATGGCGCAGCAGAACATCGAGGTCATGAACTCGGTCAAGGCGCGCAAGGTCGTCGTGACCTGCCCGCACTGCTTCAACGCGATCGCCAACGAGTACCCGCAGCTGGGCGGCAACTACGAGGTCGTCCACCACACGCAGCTGCTGGGCAAGCTGATCGAGGAGGGCCGGCTCACCCCGGTCGAGTCGGTCGACAAGAACATCACGTACCACGACCCGTGCTTCCTGGGTCGGCACAACCGGATCTACACCCCGCCACGCGAGGTGCTCGGGGCCATCCCCGGCATCAAGTCCACCGAGATGCACCGCTGCAAGGGCCGGGGCTTCTGCTGCGGTGCCGGTGGCGCGCGCTTCTGGATGGAGGAGAAGCTGGGCCGCCGGATCAACGCCGAACGGACCGACGAGGCCCTCGAGCTCGATCCCGACCTGATCACCACGGCGTGCCCGTTCTGCATCACGATGCTGACCGACGGCGTCACGGCGCGGAAGCAGGAAGGCAAGGCCCGCGAGGAGATCCAGGTCATGGACGTCTCGCAGGTGCTCCTGGAGTCGATGCGGAAGTCCCCGCCGGCGGAGATCGAGCCCGCCGTGGAGCCGGAGCCCGCGCCCACCGCGTAGCCCGTTCGACGCACGTTCGACTGGCCCGTCCCGCTCTGCGGGGCGGGCCAGTCGCGTTTCTACGGGGCGGGCCAGTCGCGTTTCTGCCGGGCGGGCCAGTCGCGCACGGGACTCCGTCGGTGGCCACTTAGTGCGTCGGTGGCCACCTCTGTCTCGCCACCGACGGCGTAACCGGCCACCGAGGGAGGACGCGGCGCGCCATGGCGGTCCCTAGGGATGCGCAGCTCACGAATGGCGGAGCAGGACGTGGGGGGCGCGGCGGCGCAGGATGTCGCGGACCTCGACGGCGATGAATTGTGGCCGCCGCAGCACCTCGGCGGGGCCATAGAGCAGCACCTCCCAGCCCGCGCGGCGCAGTTCCGTCACCCGGGTCATGTCCTTGCGCATGCGTTCGGGATCAGCGTGGTCCGAACCCTGGTACTCGAGTGCGAGCCGGGCGGCCGCGAGGGACAGGTCCGGCTCCGCCAGCCATTGCCCGAAATCGTCGAACACCGCCTGGTTGACCGCGAACGCCGGCAGATCCCGATGCACGAGAGCGACCCTCATGTGACTCTCCGGGCGGGACCTCGATCTGGCGTCGAGCAAGGGCAGCGCGGCCGTCGCCGATCGGGCACCTGGCCGGCCCCGAACGTCCTGGCACTGCATGGCCAATTCCTCCAGGGCAGCGCCCACGCGCAGTGCACTGTCGCCCATCGCGACGAGGTCGGCCAACGGCAACAGTGTCGCCAGATCCCTCCACGTCCGAGCGATCGACGTTGTCGGGACTCCCTCCACGGCCACGATGTCGTGAGGGGCGACGCGCCTGCGGTGCACCACGAACGCCGAATGTTGTGGACGCGACACCAATCGACTGGCGCGCTCCGTCGCTACGACCGTGACATCCAGCCGAGCGGTCACAGCATGGGGCGGCAACCACAGTCCGTGCAGCCGCGCGGCGGTGAATCCGGACATCACCGTCGAGGGCGGCATCGCGCCCAAGACGGTCACGCACCGGAAGGCCAAGTCATCGGCGTGCGCGCTGTCCAGCCGGATGCCCCGGGCGATGCGAATGGTCGACACATCGCCTATCCCGCCACATCCATCGCCGACAACGGGCTCCGCGACGAGGGCTGTGGATAGCGGAGCCCCTGTGGGCTGCGTGGGCGCCCCATCACTTCCGTGGCCCGTTCCGTGGTCGGCCAATTCGTCGGTGGCCACTTGCGTCGTCGGTGGCGCGTTGCAGCTGGCCACCCATGACCTAAGTGGCCACCGACGGCTGGACGAGTCGGGGCAGCTGCTGCGGGATGCCCCAGCGTGCGCGGGCGGCGGGGAACCACCCCTGCCGGCCGGGCGTCGGCAAGCGGATACTCGGTTCCGTCCGCCGCTGCTCATTATTAGGATGTCCGACTATGCCCTCCAGCTACCGGTCCCCCAGTCACTTCCCCGTCCTCCAGTCCACGCAGGTTCGCTCGGCCGCTGACCGGGCCGCGATTCTGGAGGCGCCCGGATTCGGCCGGTATTTCACCGACCACATGGTCCGCGTCGACTGGAGCAAGGACGGCGGCTGGGACACCGGGGCGGTGCTGCCGTACGCGCCGCTCACCATGGACCCTGCGTCCATGGCGCTGCACTACGGGCAGCTGATCTTCGAGGGGCTCAAGGCCTATGAGCAGCCCGACGGATCGGTCGCCACCTTCCGCCCGACGGCCAACGCGCAGCGGTTCCAGAACTCGGCCCGCCGCCTCGCGATGCCCGAGCTGCCCACGGAGATCTTCGTCGATTCGCTGCATGCGCTGGTCGACATCGATCGCGACTGGGTGCCGGCCGGCGGCGGGGAGAACGCGCTCTATCTGCGCCCGTTCATGATCTCCACCGAGGTCGGACTGGGCGTCAAGCCGGCCAATTCCTATGCGTACCTGCTCATCGCATCCCCGGCCGGCGCGTACTTCCCGCGCGGGGTCGAGCCGGTCAGCGTCTGGCTCTCGACCGAGTACACCCGGGCGGCGCCCGGCGGCACCGGCGAGGCCAAGTGCGCCGGGAACTACGCCGCCTCGCTCATCGCCCAGGCCCAGGCCGCGGACGAGGGCTGCGACCAGGTCGTCTGGCTGGACGCCCTCGAGCACCGCTGGGTCGAGGAGATGGGCGGGATGAACCTCTACTTCGTCTACGGCTCGGGCCCCACGGCGCGCATCGTCACCCCATCGCTGTCCGGGACGCTGCTGCCCGGGATCACCCGCGATTCGCTGCTCACAGTCGCTCGCGGGCTGGGCTACACCGCCGAGGAAGACAAGATCTCCACCGACAGCTGGCGCGCCGACGCGGCATCCGGCGCCCTCACCGAGGTCTTCGCCTGCGGGACGGCCGCGGTCATCACCCCCGTGGGCGTGGTCAAGAGCGCCGAGGGCGAGTTCACCGTCGGCGACGGCGGCGCGGGCCCGATCGCGATGCAGCTGCGCAACGCGCTGCTGGACGTGCAGACCGGCAAGGGCGCGGACACCCACAACTGGATGCACGAGCTCACCCCCAGCCGCACGGCCTAAGCGCGGGCCCGCCATGACCCATCACCTCACCCCCAGCCGCACGGCCTGACGAAGGCGCGCCCCAACATGCTTCTACAACACATCGAAAGGCTCGGCGTCGCCGCTGACGCGATCGCGCTCGCAACGGGCCATGGCGTGCAGCGCGAAGTCCCAAGCTGCCCGGGCTGGGCGCTCGCGGACTTGGTGCGGCACGTGGGCACGACCCACCGTTGGGCGCACGCCATCATCGACGGCCGCCTCGACGGCCGGCCACGGGACATGTTCGGCCTCGCCGGCCAGCACGGCGCCCAAGCCGCCGCCGTAGCCGACGACGCGCTCCCGGCCTGGTTCGCGGCCGGCCACGAGGCATTGCACCAGGCGCTGATGCGCACCCCTCCGGACGCGCAGTTCTGGACGTTCGGGGCGGGCCCATCGCCGGTCGAGTTCTGGGCCCGGCGCCAGGCCCACGAGACGTCCATGCACGCGATCGATGCGCAGCTCGCCGTCATGTCCCCGCAAGACGTGGCCCCCGTCCCGACGTGGTTCGCCATCGACGGCATCGCCGAGATGCTCGAGGTCTTCGTCGCCCGCCCGGGTGCGAAGGCCCGAAGCGAGCCGGCAAGAACCATGCTCGTGGCCCCGACCGATCACGAGCGCCGATGGCTGGTCACCATCGGGCCGGAGGCGGTCAGCGCCGAGGCGGCCCCGGACGGCGCAACCGGCGACGGCGCAATCGCAGACGGCACGACCGCAGACGGCACGACCGCCGACGCAACGCTGAGCGGCACCGCGCACGATCTCTACAGCACACTATGGAATCGCTCGCCTATCGGCCGCGTCGACATCGTCGGCGACCCCGCTGTGGCCAGGCTCTGGGCCGACGGCGTCAGGATCACCTGAGCCGAAACAGGCGAGAACAGACGAGCTCAGGTCGTCGGCCACCGCTGGAAGTTCTGGTACGACCGGCTCGGCGTCGGGCCGCGCTGGCCCTGATAGCGCGAGCCGTAGACGGCCGAGCCGTACGGGTGGGCGGCCGGGCTGGACAGCTGGAAGATGCAGAGCTGGCCGATCTTCATGCCCGGCCACAGGGTGATGGGCAGGTTGGCCACATTCGACAGCTCGAGGGTGATGTGGCCGGTGAACCCGGCGTCGATGAAGCCGGCCGTCGAATGCGTCAGCAGGCCCAGGCGCCCGAGTGAGGACTTGCCCTCGAGGCGGCCGGAGAGATCGTCGGGCAGGGTCACGACCTCGAGCGTCGAGCCCAGGACGAACTCCCCGGGATGCAGCACGAACGGGTCGTCGCCGGTGGGCTCCACCAGCGTCGTCAGCTCGTCCTGCTGGAGCGCCGGATCGATGTGCGTATACCGGGAGTTGTCGAAGACCCGGAAGAAGCGGTCAAGGCGCACATCGACACTCGAGGGCTGGACCAGCTCAGGGTCCCAGGGCGTGATCCCCAGCCGGCCCTTCTCGACCTCGGCCAGGATGTCGCGATCCGACAGCAGCATGCAGGCAGGCTAACGGATGGCCTTCGCCGCCTGATTCGGGCCGGGACGCGAGGCGGAGCCGGATGCCACCGCGCGCGGCGCCAGCCGCACGGAGTAGTCAGCGTCGCGGGAGTCGACGCCGAACAGGTGGGCCGCAATGCCCAGTGCGACGAACACGAGCACCCACACGGCCACGATGATCATGGCTGGATCCTCTCGGTCCACGATGGACTTAGCCACCGAATTAAATGGGCCCGATCGGGTCCGATGGCAGTAAGTCTTCACTCGCCGAACTCGCGCCACCAGTGGCAGAGATGCCATGCTACGAATACTTCCTGCCATCAGCTGGCATGATGGGCGGATGCTGAGGAACGTCGCCACGATCGCGCTGCCGGGCCTGAATCCCTTCGAGCTGGGCGTGGCCTGCGAGGGCTTCGGGCTGGACCGCAGCGACGACGGGCTGCCCAACTACGACTTCGCCGTCGTGTCGCTCGACGACCAGCCGGTTCCGACGAGTGCGGGCTGGTCCCTGATCACGCCCCACCGCCTCGATCGGGCCGCGCAGGCGGACCTCGTGATCGTGCCGGC
>JAOPVO010000207.1 GCA_025966155.1 Pseudonocardiales bacterium | reverse complement strand
CTGGACGGCGACCGGGTCACCTATGTAGGTGAAGTCGGAGGCGACACCAAACTGAACCTGTTCGCCGACGCCCGCGGCCTGCTCATGCCGATCCTGTGGTCGGAGCCATTCGGAATGGTCATGGTCGAGGCGCTCAGCGCCGGCACACCGGTCATTGCATTCCCCAACGGCGCCGCACCAGAGATCGTCGAGGACGCAATCAGCGGCTACCTCGCCGCAGACGAAGCCGACATGGCCTCGAAGATCGCTCAGCTCGACAAGATCGACCCAGCAGCATGCCGCAAGCGCGCCACCCGCTTCGATATCCACCAGATCGCCGCCGCCTACGAAAACGCCTACTACACGACCATCGACCGCAGGCGACACGCGGACACGGCCGGCTCGCCACGGCGAAAGACCGAGATCAGCCGCGCCGTTCACACAGCCGAACCGATCTAGGCGCATCCAACAGCATAATCGGTCGGCATTCCCCGGGCTCGGATGTCCTTCCCTTGAGGATCCGTCCTCGCTGAATGCATGCCCGTTCCGGACAGCATCGCGGCGGCGTACCGCTCCGCCGCGTTAGCTAATCGGGCGCTCGAGCCTGACTGCCAGCCCTTAGCTGCCGAAGTCCGTCGGAGCTGCGTGGCGCATTGATCAACCTCGGCGCTGGTGACGCGGCGTCGGGATGCGCGGTCGTGAGCCCGGCTTGCAAGTCCTCGCGCGTCGAACCGTCGCGCGAAGCGCAGATCAGTGAGTCGATCGCGCGCCTGCAGAGAACCGGGCCACTCGGCGGCGCAGTGCAGGCACGGGGCTGTAGCCGCGCCGCGGACGGTTGACGGCCGCTGACCGGTCAAACAGCCGCTTCCCGCCCGCGATGAGGGCCAGGTAGCCGATCACCATCACGCCGAGGACGAGGAAGAAACGGGGGCAGCGGGGGTGAACCCCAGCGCGCCGGCCAGGGGCGTCGTCGGCAGCACGCCGCCGACCAGGGCCACGCCGGCGGCCGAGGCGACCAGCAGCAGGCTGGGGCGGCGCGACGGTTCTGGTGATGCTTCGGGCAGGTTCGCCTGTGACAAGTGCCCGGGGCTGACATGCGGGACCGCATCTATCGGTACGCCGTCGGAGGTGTGGCGCACATTCGGATCCCCGATCCACCGGTGCATTTCATCGGCGTAGGCCCGGTCGTCGCGCTCGACGCGGTCCGCCCAGCTCACCGCTACGGCCAGATCGATCCCCTGCCCGGCTTGGATGGGAAAGTGGACGTTCACGTGGGGGCCGCTGCCGGCCGCGCGGAGCGCCTCCAGGGTTTCGTCCGAAACCTGCTGTGTGCTGAACGGCAAGCGGTCGCTTCGTCGGCGCCGCGCCGCCTGGACGCGGGCGTGTACCTCATCGCCCGGCTCGCGCCGCCCTACCGGGCGCAGCAATGCCAGTACGTCCGGGTTCGCGGGGTCAGGGAGGCGGGCAGTCTGAATCAGCCATCCCTGCGCGCGGAGCGCGAGCTCAGTCAACGCCAAGGCCGCGCCGCAGCTGACGAGCAGGGAATGCCCGTCCGGGTCGCCGACCCCCAGCTGACGATCGCGATCAGCCAGCAGCGCCAGGCCGCCGGGACCCAGCTCCCACCGCCATGGCTGAGTGTTGTGAATCGACGGCGCGCGCACCGCGACCTCGAGGGCCTGCTCCACGCCTCGGCGCTCTAGGACCTCGACGCTGGACGGCGCAATCGGCGAGTCGTTGGCCATGCGGATCTCCTCCCCGGAAGCCCTTTCCCGTTGCCGCAGCGTAAATGCCTAGTTACGGCCGGCACTCGTTGGGACCCTTCGTCGGCTTAGTGCCCGGCACCATTGAACCGCCTCGGCCGACGCGGTCATCAGCCGGCGGGCGGCCGACCGCGGCGGGCGCCTCAATCGTCTGCGCGGGCGGCGTCGTCTCCGAGGCCGGCTTGGTCAGCCAGCTGGCCGCCGTGTCCGTCATACAGTGATGCTGAGATCGAGAAACCGCTTCAGCGTGGCAGTGCTGACGTCGCGTCGTCGGCCCGTACAGCGATGGCGGGGTCCGTGAACGGACCCAGGCCGTTATCCAGGCGCTGCGCGGGTTGAGGACGGGCGCGCTCACCGATGCCCCGCTGGCGAAGGAGATCGATTTCTGTCTAGTCATGCTTCGATGCTGTGCATCGGGAAGGACGGCCAGCGGCCGGGTCGGGAACAACGTCCTGGCCAGTGAGGAGGTTCAGCCCTTCCTGCGCGGTCCGGCCCACGGTGCACTCGTGCAGTGCCCGCATCGCAAGCGCCTCTCAGCTGCGCGTGTCGGTTGGCGTGGCTCCCGCCGTGGCATGGCGGGGGCATGAGCATCACCGGGATCGGCAGGAGATCCCGTCGGCTGGCTCGTGCTGCAGCTCGAGCGTCCGCAGGAGCTCACCGCGCGCGAAAGGGCGGAACCCCGCCCACTCCCCCGCGGGAGCTGGCCGCGGGCGGCGCCGGCACCCAGCGAGGGAAAGCCCTCTTGCCCGACCGCGGCCGCATGGTCGAGATGCAGGGCGCCGTGGACGGCACGGTGAGCGCATGACCGCGGAGCCGTCCGGCGAGGCCGACCCCCACAGTGACGCCGAGGTGATCTACGCGGCCACTCAGCGATACGAGGCCGAGTGCGAAGATCGAAGGCAGGCGGCGTCCCAGCGCGCGTTCGGCCATCCCCGCGCCTACATAATCGACGCGTTCCCCAGCGCGGCCGGCTACGTGGACGCCATCGCCGCAGCGCTGGCGGACCTCCGATGAGCCGCCAGGAGCGGCGCCTGCTGACGGTGGAGCTCGGGCGCAAGGCAACTCGCGTACATCAGGCTGCCGGCTCTAGCCCCCTACCGGTCATGTTCGCCTCGGTAAACAAGCGTTTCTGCGCGGTGGTCAACGAGCCGTTCCATGCCGCAGGCGGGGCGATCAACAATTCCGACGCCTACCGCGCGCAGCTGCACGCAGCGATGACAAACCCCGAGGTCGCCTCCAAGAGATTGGGGAACAAGCAATGAGTGCTATGCACATGGCCGTCGTGACGGGTCAGAAGGCGCAGGCCGGCCCGCGGGTCACCTGCTCGTGCGGCCAGTTCGTCTCCGACCCGTCGACATGGGGCGATCTGGCTCGACTTCTGCGGCTGCACGGCATCCATGTCCGCGCAGTCGCGCCGGTAGATGACTTCCCCCAGTTCCCCTCGCACCCAGCGCATACGGAGGCGCAGGGTTGAGGCGTCTGCGCAGTGTGCGCATTCTGGCAGTGTCACGGTTAGCCGCCCGGGCGTTAGGGCCCTGCGGCACTGAGCCACGGTTGGTGTGATGTGCCGGACCTAAGCAGAGAGTCGCCCTGACATGGAACACGCCGGCTCCCGAGTGCGGTCGCGAGTGTTGACCCGCAGTCAACGGGCTGCCCCGATTCACCTACGGGATACGTGGTGAGAAATCACAAAGCGAGGCCCCGATGACATCTGCACAATGAGAGCCCGACCACGGTTGAGCTGCGACGCGATTACCTGGTCAAACAGGACCTGGCCTGTGGCCGTTGGTTGTCATACGAGGCGCGGATCCGGTCGACCCTCGTCCCGATCAACGGTGTGACCCATAAGTGGACGGCTCAAGATCAGGCTTCGCAGGACGCGCACCACGAGGCCGCCGCAGCCGCGAGCGCGCCTACAAGAGATGGCAGGGTGCGCTGCCCGAGGCTTCCTGACGATTGCCGTTCGGGCCGCAAGCACTGGGTGCACCGGCCCGGCTAGGGCGCATGAAAACCAAGCCCGCCCCTGCGCGCCGCACGCATATCGCGGGCCGCCGCCAACCACGCCCAGCCCGACGGAGCCGATGAAACTCGCCTCGGACATGCCCAGCGTCGCCGACGACAAGCGGTGCGCCAGTGCGGCCGCCGGTCGGTGACCGTGGCCGCGAAGGCCGTGTTGATCCCCGCCAATGTCGATCCCAGCGCGCTTAGCCGCGCACGGGACTCGGTGATTCCGTCCGCCGCTGTACGCCGTGATTGGCCATCCCCGTCGTCTCGCGACTCGGCCCCGCAGCATGGAAAAGCACTGACTGCTGTACAGGGTTGAAATCGGCCGCGCCAACTACCGGCGCACCCCCAGGCCTGAATTGCCAAACGCAGAGACGGGCCAGGATTGGACGGATCGAGCTGCGGCAACCGCCGTGCGATGATCTCCGAGCGTGACGAATGAACGCATAGCGTCCTCGGTTCGATGACGTCACGTCCGACCGGGCGCAGCGGAGTCCCGATCCCCGGGTGATGCCACGCGCACCGCGGGCCGGCGCGCACTAGATCGCAGGCATCGGACCAGCAGGAGCTCCAGGCCCAGCAGTCCGGCCCGCGAACAACAACAATGCAGCACGGGGCTCTCCCTCGCCGTCGCTGCGACCGACAGAGGCATTTTTATTTGAGGCCTTCCGGCGCTGCTCGCAGACCACGCAGAAATGCGCCATCGGCCGGAATGCCAGGCGCTCGCGGACGGAGGCGCGGTAGCCGGCCGATCCGGTGACGGCTGTCCGCGGCAGGGTCTCCCAGGCAAACCGGCCGAGGTGCTGGCATCGGACGGCCAAACCGCGCGGACGAGATTGCGGCTTTCGGGACCGGCATGGCGCGGGGCCGGCCTTGCCGCGGCGGCCGGATGCGGCGCGCCGCCAGCCCGTACTCAGTTCGGTGCTACTCCGAGACAACGAGGAGGCAGGCCCCGGGTCGGGCGAACGGGACCAGGCTGGTGCCGGCCGGATCGCCGCCAAGGTGGGTGAGCGCCCCCCGCACCAGCCCGAGATGCACCGCGCACACAACTTCCGGATAGCGGTAGGCCGCCTGCAGGAGCGGGCAGCGGGTCAAGGCGACCTCGCGCGGATCGGTGTCGCCCTGCTGGGGGGCGAAGCCGAGATCGCCGAGCATCCGTACGATGCTCTTTCGCGGCGCGTCGGCAGACGCTGCACGATTCTGAGCCAGCTCATGACCCCAGGCGAGGCCGGCGGCCTCGGCCTCCGCCGCTGGAGCGCTGCTGGTGCGCGCGATGGCGACCGCCAGGGCCGAAGCCAGGCCGGCGTACTCGGGCACATCAGTGTGGTCGCCGGACGCCTCGTACAGCCACGCGGGCCGCCCCCGGCCCACCGGCTCGGTCAGGAACCGCACGACGTGCCCGCGGTGGATCAGGTTGCCCAGGTGCTCGCGGACGGTGTTCGGGTGCAGGCCTGTCATGTGCGCGATCGCCGCTTGCGTCAACGGCGCGGGCTGCTCGCGCAATTGCTCGAGGATCGCAGCCGGCGTGGCCGAGAGGGCCGGCGCCGGCATGCCGATGCGGGGGCCCAGGCGCCGCCCGGTCGGCCCAGGCCCGGCATTATTTTTCACGGCTCTCACTGTAGTAAATGTTGGCGGCCGAACCGCCAACCTCCCAAGGAGATCCTCGTGTCGACATCTACCGCCACCCAGCCCGTATCACCGCTTTCACACGGCTCCGCCGATGTTGTGGGCGCGACCGCGGCGGTCGTCGCAGCTCACGCCGAGGCGATCACCGCGACGTTCTATGGACGGATGCTGACCGAGCACCCGGAGCTTCTGCGGCTGTTCAACCAGGGAAACCAGGCAACGGGCGAGCAGAGCCGGGCCCTCGCGGCGTCGGTCGTGGCGTATGCGGTGCAGCTGATCGACCCGTCCGCGCCCTCGTTCGCCCATGTGCTCGAGCGGATCGCGCACAAGCACGTGTCGCTCGGCATCCTTCCCGCGCAGTACCCGATCGTGGGCCGCCACCTGCTCGCCGCTGTGAAGGAGGTACTGGGCGACGCGGTCACGGCGGAGATCGCGGCTGCATGGGACGAGGTCTACTGGCTGTTCGCCACATCCCTGATCGCCGAGGAGGCGCGCCTCTATCAGCAGGCCGGTATTGACCCGACCCGGCCGCTGCGGCCCTATCGGGTGGTGCGGCGCATAGTCGAGGCCCGCGAGGTCGTATCGCTGCTGCTGGAGCCCGCCGATGGCCAGCCGCTGCCGGATGTCGCGCCCGGGCAGTACGTGTCGGTCTTCGTCGATCTACCCGACGGCGGCCGCCAGCCCAGGCAGTACACGGTCTCGTCAACCGCTCTGGGCACGCGTCTGCAGATCACCGTCAGCCGGCTCCGAGGCGCGAACGGGGCTCCCGACGGCGTGGTCTCCACCTACCTCACCGAGCAGGCGCAGGTCGGCGATGTACTCGATGTCAGCGCCCCGGCCGGGGACTTCGTGGTCAACTCCGTGGAGGGCCCGCTGCTGCTGGCCAGCGCGGGCGCCGGAATCACCACCGTCCTGCCGATCGTCGAGCTGATCGCCCGGACCCAGCCTGCGCGGCGCGTCATCGTGGCTCATGCCGACCGCACGGCGGGCGACCATGCCCTGCGCGAGACCGTGCTGCACGCGGGCCGGCAGCTGGACGACTTCACGTCCTATACCTGGTACGAGACCGTGGACCCGTCCGATGAGCAGTCGGTGCGCGGCTACATGGATCTGTCCGACATCCCACTCGACGACGGTATTCAGGTCTTCACCTGCGGTCCGCTGCCGTTCATGCGGCTGGTGCGCTCGACGCTGCTGGCACGGGGCGTGCCGGCGACGAGCATTCACTACGAGGTGTTCGGCCCGGACCTGTGGAGCGTCCAGTCCGACGCCTGATCGGCAGGCGTGAGCGGAGGCACTCAATGGCCGAACCATCCGAGTCCTAGGCATAGGCCTCGCCGGGTCAAGGGCGGAGATCGACTGCTCTTGGTCCGGTCCGGGCTCGCAGGGGGCCCACCCCGACCACAGCGCCAGCGAGGAGCCGGCTCCCGACTGAGCTCCAGGCACTCGAGCCCGCTCCGCATAAACCGTTGCACCGGATCGAACCAACGATGCCGCATTCGCCGGGGGCGGTCACGAGCCGTCGGGGCTGGCGCATCCGGCTGCCCTGCTCGACGCAGCGGACCACAGAGCCAGCGGCGGCAGCCCCTTCAGCCGGTCCACTGAAGCGTCCACTGCACGTACCCGATGAGGGAGAAAGTGCCCATACCAGAGGCGCGCGACGGCACCGCGCGAACATCGCGTGTCAACGTAGATGGTGGCGCGGCTGACGCCGACGATGTGAAATAGCAGCAGCCCGTCCGAGGTGGCTGCCTCCAGGGCCTACGTCAGCGGTGAAGGCGCGTCATGAGCCCGGCGGTGCCGGCCTAGGGTTGCCGCCCTCCCCACACTGGCGCCGTGGCCCATCCCCCAGGGAGACAACATGACCAACGCACTCACGCGGTTCGAGGTGCACGAATCCGGCGGCATGCTGCACGGGACGAGGGCGAGCCTCGCGGTCGGGGATCTGCTGGTGCCCGGCCGCTTCTCGAACTACGAGCCAGGTCGGGTCATGAACCACATCTATGTGACTGAGACGCTCGATGCCGCGGCGTGGGGCGCAGAGCTGGCGGTCGGCGAGGGCGCCGGGCGCATCTACCTGGTGGAGCCGACCGGCGAAATCGAGGACGACCCGAATGTCACCGACAAGAAGTTCCCGGGCAACCCCACCCGCTCCTTTCGCACCCGCGAACCTGTGCGCGTCGTCGCGGAGCTCATGGGCTGGACAGGTCACACCAGCGAGCAAATTCAGGCGATGAAGGACGGTTTGGCGGACCTCAGGCGACTTGGGCAAGCCGTCATCTATGACTGAGAACCGAGATCGACCCACGCTCGGCGAGTGCTTGGTGCGATCAGACGCGAACCCGACGTCGGCACGGCCCATCCCCGATCAGGCGGTGAACGAGCGCTGCGAGGCAGAGGCAAGCTTCTCGGTGCGGGAGCCGATCGCTCGGCGGTGCACTGGTGGACCCCGAGGTCCGCTGAGAGTCGGGCTTGTACCTGAACGGTCCGGTGCGGCACCGGTCGGCCAGGCGCGTGCAGCTAGCGGCAGTAGCGCTAGTGAAAGAGAAGAGCTTGGCTGTGGTCGATGCACCAATCGTTGATGGCCTGGCCGATGAGGTCGTGCTCGAGTGCGGCAATGTCCTCGAGGTTGATCGAGTCGGCCATCTCGCTGAGGGTCATGTTGCCGCCGATCGATACGTAGCCCAGCCAGAGCTGGTGATCTGGGATCTCGCTCAGCTGCTGCCCCGCGGCCAGTGTCCGCTCGAACTTCGCCATAGGAGACTCCTATTGGTCTGGCTCCGCGCGATCTGTGTCGAAGCCTTCGCCTCATGCAACCGCGCCGGGGTCGGAGGGCGCAAGGGCACCCGCCCACTCAAGGTGGGGCACTCCAGGAGGCAGATAACGGCGCCATACGACGGAGTATCGCAGCGATACGGACGCTAGGAACCGCCAACGATCGCAAGCACGTGGTGGCAGGAGAGCGCAGGCGAGAGTCAGCTTCCCGGCGCGCTGGCGCAGCGCGCGAAGTGGGTCCTCTACAGCGCTTGGCTGCGATCGAGTGACTGCGCGTTGTCCAGGGCGAGGGCTGCGTAGGCGGCGAATGCGCAGGCCAGCGCGACCTCGCGTGCGTCGAATGCGTGCACCGTCTCGGCGTGGAGGTTCAGCGAGCCGACGACATGGCCGTTGACCTGCAGGGGAATGGACAGCAGGGACAGCGCGCCGGCCGCCTGGGCCTCTGCGGCGAACAGCGGCCACCGGTTGTCCGACGCCATGTCGTTGATCAGGACGGTCTGGTTGCTCGCCGCGGCGTGCAGGCTCGGGCCGTGGCCGAGCTCGTGCTGCCACTTGTCCAGGCGCAGCGCGGGCTGGCCGGTGAAGGCGGCTGTGGCCCATGCCCGCTCACGGAGAAGCGTGATGGACAGCTCTGTGGGGGCTTTGGTCAAGGCCTTGGCGATCTGCGCGACGGCCGCCAGGGTGTCCTCGATGGGCTGGTCGTCGAGGGCGATCCGCTCGAGCTGGCGGAAGGCGGCCGGCAGGCCGGGATCGGTGTCGGTGAGGTGGGCGGTAGCGGGGAAGCGCACTGCGGTCCGATCCACGGGCGCGAGGCCCACCACCGGTCGGGCTCATCGGCGTGGAACCGCTGCGCGCATTGGGTAGCGGCGCCGGCCGCAGCCGGTGAAAGTCCGGCGTTGCCTGCCAGCCTCCAAAACCAACCTACGGCATCCGGCGACCAGCCTCAGATCGCTGGGCCATGCCGCAGCAGGCCGCCCGGCTCCGCCCTGGGGCGGGGCGGGCGTCGCCGCATGACGCTCGAAGCTGCCCGGCACCCGGATGCTCGAAGAGCCCCTGATGGGGTGGACTGTAGGGTCCCGAATCGATGCTGAATCTGCCGGAATCCAGCCCTATGTTCGCGATCTACGACCTGTCGCAGGCATCTGCGGGGTCGACCGTCGTGGCGTCGGACACCCCAGCCATGCTCACCTTCCAGGGCTATCCGCTGGCGCCGGAGTCGGAGTCGCCGGTGGGGCAGTGGATGCTGCCGCGCGCGAGGCTGTACGGCTATTTCGACGATCACGGGCGTGGCATCCGCAGTGCCCAGGCCGGCGAGCTCCGAGCCCATCTGCTCGCCCGCGGCTCGCTGGCCCTGCGCGTCACCGACTCGGCGCTGCGGATCACTGTGCTCGACGGGAAGTCACCGGAATTGGGCCAGTTCGCCGCCGGGCGCCAGATTGGCTTCCGCCCGCTGAGCCAGGCCCGGATCAACACGCTGTCCTGCGTCTGGGCCCTCAGCGACGTCTGGGCCGTGGACCGCATCGCGAGGGGCCGCGGACGCCGTGCCATCCGGATAAGCGGCCCATCCGGACCGGGACTGATCATCGGCCGGGCGGCCACCATGCAGGAGGCGTTCCTCAAGCGCGGGCTGCCGACGACCAGCAGCGCCGACGAGCTCGCCGATCGGGTCGTGAGCGCAATCATCGAGCACGCCCGTCGCGGCGGCGATGCCGCCCGCATCGCCGCAGCCGACGAGGTCGAGGCGGCGCGCCGCGACTCCGGGCGGCCGTTGAGCGCACCGGCCCGCTTTCGCGCCCGCGGCCGAGATACATAGGCGCGCGGCCCAGACTCGACGCAATGCGCGGCGCTGCACTGAGACTTGACGCGACCAGCCTGGAAGCAGGTGCAGTGGTGTGGGGGGCGGCTCGCCCTCGTAGCGGGCCTGACCGACCAGACGATCGGCCCGCCTCAGCGCTTGCGGTACGCCATGGGCAGGACGCGAGAATGCAGGAGCGTCCTTGCCGATTAACTCATGTGGAGCGTAGGTTCCAGATCGTTGCGCAGTTCAGTGTGGAACTTCTTGACCGCGCGAGTGCGACTGCGGCATCGGCGCAACGGTGGCGTCGTTATGCACTGTGCTCTTTCTTCGGAGGGTTGCATTGTCGTCAATCCCGATGCCAGAAGGCTCCACCAGGACGCTCGGAGATTACGAGGAAAGGCAAGTGCAAGGGAATATCGCGGCAAGAATCGATAGGCTGCCGCTGCTCGGGCGACATTACGGATATGCGGGCATCACGCAGCTGTTCTGGGGCCTGATGATCGCCTCCGATGGAATCGTGGCGTTGCTGTATCCCTTCCTTTGGAAGCCTCAGGGCCTCATCAGCTCCTTCGAGTTCGACGTGCTGCTGGGCACCAACATCGGCGCCGGCATCCTCGTCGGCGAATACGTCGGCGGGTTCTTATCGGACCGCATCGGCCGGAAGGCCACCTTGGTCGCCGCCGCGGTGACGGAGGGCCTGTTCATCTGGCCGATCGCCTACACGCATGCGTTCTGGTGGCTGCTGCTATGGAATTTCCTCTTCGCGCTGGGCATGGGCGCCTTGCTGGCCACCAACGCGGTGTACCTGCATGAGATAGCCCCGCCTGCTAACCGCCAGAAGCTCGCCCTGCGCACGCAGGTCATCGCTCCGCTTAGCTCGGCCATGCTCGCAGGTGTCCTCGGCTATTACTGGATGCCCGACCACTTCAAGCTGTTCATCTGGACCCTGTCCCTCGCGCCGCTGGTGATCTTGGTGCCGCTGGGGATATTCGTTCTCCCTGAGTCTCCTCGCTGGCTCGAGTCGAAGGGCCGCATCGCCGAAGCCGACCGGACCGTATCGAAGTGGGAGCGCAGCGCGGTGGCGAAATACGGGTCCATTCCAGACCCGGAGGTGGGGCGCCACACCGTAGTGCAGACGAAGAAGGTGCCAATCGGCGAGGTTTTCCAGGGCTCCTACAGACGGCAGACGGTGCTGCTTTTAGCCGTGTGGTTCCTCGGGTACTCGGGCCTGGTCTACGGCTTCTCCAGCTTCTTCCCCACATTCGCGGTCGAGCACGTGCATTGGGACTCCGATCAAGTCTTCCTGTACACCCGAATCCTCCCGGTGCCCTTCGTCATCATCGTGTTCTATCTCGTCGCCTCTCTAGGGGAGCGATTCGAACGCAAGACATGGGTGCTGCTCTCCGGGACCGCGTTCGCACTCGTCGTGTCCCTGGTCGCCTTATTCACCGGTGACCTGTTCCTGATCATCGTCACTATCGTGACGCACGGGCTCGCCAGCTTCTGGCTCTTCACCATGTACAACTACACCTCTGCCGCGTATCCGACTCGGCTCAGATCGGTCGGAACCGGCTGGACCGACGGCATCGGGCACTTGGGGTCCCTTGTCGGGACCAGCCTCCTGGTCGGTCGGCTGTTCGACTGGACCCTCGACGCGGGCGCCTGGGGCTGGATCCTGTACTGCGCCATTCCCGGCGCGCTGATCCCGAGCGCGCTGATGTGGTACTTCGGCAGCAAGCAGAAGGGCGGCATCCTGGAGGAACTCGCCCCCTAGCCGCAGACCCGGTACATCTCGAGGGGCGCTGCCCGTGTCACAGGGCCAGGGGCGGCGCCTTTCGCGTTTCCCTCATGACGACCCGGCGCAAGAATGAGACTCTGGTGCTGTGCCAGCTTTCCCCGCCCACGTGCTGGGCGCGGCCGACCCGCTGTTGCACGTGGCCCCCGCCCGGGGCATCTCGTGACTGAGGTCCGCCGCGCCACCCCTGCCGACGCCGATGTGCTCGGCCGCCTGCTGTGGGATTTCAACACCGAGTTCGACACGGAGACCGACGGTTCCGACGTCCTGGCCACGCGGTTCGCTCGACTGCTGTGGCTCCCAGACATGGTGGCGGTGCTATCCGAGGACTCGGACGGCATCGCCGTGGGCTTCGCCCTGGTGAGCCTGCGGCCGGCCATCTGGTTCGACGGACCGGTGTCGCAGCTCGAGGAGATGTATGTCGTGCCCGGGCTGCGCTCGCACGGCATCGGCACGCAGGTCCTCGACCTGTGCTGCCGGCTGGCCCGGGAGATGGGCTCTCCAGAGATGCACATCGGCGTCGACGAGGTCGACCTCGACACCCGCCGATTCTACGAGCGCCACGGTTTCCTCAACGTCGAG
>JAOPVO010000299.1 GCA_025966155.1 Pseudonocardiales bacterium | reverse complement strand
GAGGCGCCGCCGGCCGATGCCGAGGCCGTCTTCGGCGCGCGGCTGCTGGGGATCGCCCGCGATGCCGTGGCCGCCGGGGTCGACCCGGAGTCGGCGCTGCGCAGCGCGGCTCGCCGGTTGCGGTCGGACCTCATGAACGCCGAGGGCGAAGGCCGTTAGTCTGAGCGCGCCCGGCGTGCTCGCAGGGTGATCACGCATAAGAGGAGAGTTCGTGGCCAGCATTGAGGCGGTAGGCGCCCGGGAGATCCTCGATTCCCGTGGCAATCCCACAGTCGAGGTCGAGGTCGCCCTCGACGACGGCACCCTGGCCCGCGCGTCGGTGCCCAGCGGCGCATCCACCGGCGCCTTCGAGGCGGTCGAGCTGCGCGACGGCGGCACTCGGTACATGGGCAAGGGCGTCCAGAACGCCGTCGCCGCGGTCCTGGATGTGATCGGCCCGGAGATGATGGGCTTCGAGGCCAGCGAGCAGCGTCTGGTCGACGCCGCGCTGATCGACCTCGACGGCACGCCGGATAAGAGCAAGCTGGGGGCGAACGCGATCCTCGGCGTCTCCCTCGCTGTGGCCCGCGCGGCCGCCGAGTCCGCCGAGCTGCCGCTGTTCCGCTACATCGGCGGCCCGAACGCCCATGTGCTCCCCGTGCCGATGATGAACATCCTCAACGGTGGCGCGCACGCCGACAGCAATGTCGATGTGCAGGAATTCATGGTCGCCCCGATCGGCGCCTCGACCTTCGCCGAGGCCCTGCGCTGGGGCACCGAGGTCTACCACTCCCTGAAGGCCGTGCTGAAGAGCCAGGGCCTGTCGACCGGCCTGGGCGACGAGGGCGGCTTCGCGCCGAGCCTGTCGAGCAACCGCGCGGCGCTCGACGTCATCGTCGAGGCCATCGGCCACACCGGGCTGAAGCTGGGCTCGGATATCGCTCTGGCTATGGATGTCGCGGCGAGTGAGTTCCACAAGGACGGCGGCTACCTCTTCGAGGGCGGCACCAAGTCGGCCGAGCAGATGATTGCCTACTATGAGGAGCTAGTGAACTCGTACCCGATCGTCTCGATCGAGGACCCGCTCAACGAGGAGGACTGGGAGGGCTGGACGGCGATGACCGCCCAGCTCGGCAAGCGCATCCAGATCGTCGGCGACGACCTGTTCGTCACCAACCCGACCCGGATCGCCCGCGGCATCGGTCTCGGCGCGGCCAACGCGCTGCTGGTCAAGGTCAACCAGATCGGCACCCTGACCGAGACCCTCGACGCGGTCAGCCTGGCCCACCGCAATGGCTACCGCTGCATGATGTCCCACCGCTCCGGCGAGACCGAGGACACCACGATCGCCGACCTCGCCGTCGCCACCGACTGCGGCCAGATCAAGACCGGCGCCCCGGCCCGCAGCGAGCGGGTGGCCAAGTACAACCAGCTCCTGCGTATCGAGGAGGAGCTCGACGACGCGGCTCGCTACGCCGGCGCGGGCGCCTTCCCGCGGTTCGGCGCCGGGAGCTGAGCGGTATGTCGAACGGGCCCGGCGGCATGCTCGCCCGGCGCGGCCTGACCGGCCGCGCCCTAGCTCTTGGCGTCGTGCTGCTGGTGCTCGTGCTCATGCTCGCCGCGCCGGTGCAGCGCTACCTCGCCCACCGCGAGGCGATCGCCGCGGCGCAGAAGCTCCAGAGCGAGACCCAGCAGCGGGTCGACGAGCTCACGAAGCTGAGCGAGCAATGGAAGGACCCCGCGTACATCGAGCAGCAGGCCCGCATCCGCCTGCAGTACGTCATGCCCGGCGATACGGTCTACCAGGTGGTGCCCGGGGGAGCCGCGTCGAGCGGCCCGGCCTCCACGACCGCCCCGGACCCGACCACCCAGCTCCCGGGCGACTCGTGGAACGAGCGGCTCTGGGCCACGGTGGAAGCCGCCGACGCCACCCCATGACGCTGAATGACACCGATCGCGCCGTCGTCGCCGAGCAGCTGGGCCGGCCGCCGCGGGCGATGCGGGATGTAGCGCACCGCTGCCCCTGCGGCAACCCCGATGTCGTGGAGACCTCGCCGCGCCTGCCGGCCGGCACGCCGTTCCCGACGCTGTACTACCTGACCTGCCCGCGGGCGGCATCGGCGATCGGCACGCTCGAATCGTCGGGCCTCATGAGCGAGATGACCGAGCGGCTCAAGACCGACGAGGAGCTCGCCGCGCACTACCGGGCCGCGCACGACAGCTACCTCGCCCGTCGCCTCTCACTCGGCGACGTGCCGGAGATCGCGGGGATCAGCGCCGGCGGCATGCCGACCCGGGTCAAGTGCCTGCATGTGCTGGTCGGGCACTCCCTGGCCGCCGGGCCGGGCGTCAACCCCCTCGGCGACGAGGCCCTGGCGCTGCTGCCCGACTGGTGGGCCAACGGTCCGTGCGTTGCGCCCGCGGCTTCGGACGCCCCGTGACGCGCGTCGCGGCGATCGATTGCGGCACCAACTCGATCCGGCTGCTCATCGCCGACCTCGATCCATCCGGCGGGCCGCTGTCCGATGTGGTGCGCCAGATGGAGGTTGTGCGCCTTGGCGAGGGCGTCGATCGCACCGGACTGCTGTCCCCGGCGGCCATCGAGCGGACCCGCATCGCGCTTGAGGCGTACGCCCGCCAGATCGAGCAGCACGGCGCGCAGCGGGTGCGCATGGTCGCCACCAGCGCCAGCCGCGATGCGGGCAATCGGGACGACTTCGTCCGGATGGTTCGGGCCACGCTCGGCGCCGACCCCGAGGTCATCTCCGGCCACGAGGAGGCCGCGCTGTCCTTCGCCGGCGCGATCGCGGGCCTGCCCGGCATCGCCGACCCGGTGCTGCTGACCGACATCGGGGGCGGCTCGACCGAGCTCGTCCTCGGTGCGATGTCGGCCGGGCCCGGCGGCAGCGTGCAGGCCGCGCACAGCATGGATGTGGGCTGCGTCCGTCTGACCGAGCGGCACCTGCACGACGATCCGCCGACCGCCGCCCAGATCGACGCGGCGCTGTCGGATCTGCATGCGGCCATCGACGCGGCGGGGATCGATGTGCCGCTGCGCGGTGCGGCCTCGTTCGTCGGCGTGGCCGGCACCGTCACCACCATCGCGGCGCTGGCGCTCGGGCTGCCGGCCTACGACCCGGAGGCGATCCACGGATCGGTCATCCCGGCCCAGCAGGTCGCCGACGTCACCACGATGCTGATGGGCATGACGCGGGCGCAGCGGGCCGGGCTCGCCGTCATGCACCCGGGGCGCGTCGATGTCATCGTCGGCGGCGCGCTGGTGCTGCGCACGCTGATGGAGCGGACCGGGTCCGCGGACGTGATAGCCAGTGAGCACGACATTCTCGACGGCATCGCCACCAGCCTGAGTTAGGCCATACTTAGCGTGTGTCGGACGGTCACGCGCATGGCGGTCACGGCCACTCGCATGTGCCGACCGGCCCGCTCGATGCCGACCGCCGGCGCCGCCTGCTGCTGGCGCTGGGCATCACGCTCGCGATCCTCATCGCGGAGGTCGTCGGCGCCGTCCTGACCGGCAGCCTCGCGCTGCTCACCGACGCCGCCCACATGCTCACCGATGTTGCAGGCCTGGCGGTCGCCGTCGTCGCGGCCTCCCTCGCCACCCGCCCGGCCACCGACCGGCGCACCTACGGGTTCCGGCGCTCCGAGATCCTGTCGGCGGCGCTCCAGGCGCTGGTCCTGCTGACCGTCGGGGTGTTCGTCCTGATCGAGGCCGTCCGCCGCCTGGCCGATCCGCCCGAGGTCGCCGCGCTCGGGATCGTGATCTTCGGGGTCATCGGGCTGACCGGCAACGCGATCGCCATCGCCCTGCTGGCCCGCGACCGCGGCGCCAACATGAACTTCCGGGCCGCCTTCCTCGAGGTCGTCAACGACGCGCTGGGCTCGGTGGCGGTCATCGCCGCCGGCACCGTCATCGCGATCACTGGCTGGGCCCGCGCCGATGCCGTCGCCTCGATCGCGATCGCCGTGCTGATCCTGCCGCGCACGCTGCTGCTGCTGCGCGACTCCGTGCATGTGCTGCTCGAGGCCACGCCCAAGTCGGTGCCGCTGAGCGAGCTGCGCGCGCACCTGCTCGAGGTCGATCACGTGCGCGGGGTCCACGACCTGCATGTCACCGCGGTGTCGAGCGATATGCCGGTGCTGTCGGCGCACATCATCATCGACGACGGCTGCTTCCTGGACGGGCACGTGCCCACGCTGCTGGACGAGCTCCAGGCCTGCGTGTCGGGCCACTTCGACGTCGAGCACTCGACCTTCCAGCTCGAGCCCGCCGGCCACGCCGAGCACGAGGGCACGCCTGCTCATTGAGGCGCCGCGCACCAGCCAGCCCCGCAGGTGGGATCGCACAGCCGGATCGGCGACACTGGATGCATGCAGGACGTCGTTGATCGCCAGACGCGCAGGAGCGGTGGCAGCCCTCTCGCGATCGCGGGCATCGGCCTCGCGATCGCCCTGGCGTTGTGCGCCATCGCGCTGTGGGCCACCGGCTCGGCGCTGGTCGAGGCGCTGCCGGGGCTGCGCAAGCCCGACGCGTGGTCGCCGTGGCTGCTGCCGCTGACCACGTTGGTCAGTCGCCTGGCGCAGCTGGCCGCGGTCGGGCTGCTGATCGCCGCGGCGGCTCTGCTGCCGGGGGAGGACGGCGCGCTCTCCCCGCAGGGCTGGCTCGCCGCCCGCTGGGCGTGCGCCGCGGCGGTGGTGTGGGCCGTGGCCCAGGTGCTGCTGCTGCCGCTGACGACCGCCGATCTGCTCGGAACGGCCCCGTGGTCGCTCAGCGCCAGCCGCGTGCTCAGCACGATGCGCGATATCGAGGCCGGCCAGGCGCTGCTGCTGATCGCGGCCCTCGCCCTGGCCAGTGCCATCGCCGCGCGGGCGTCCATGCGCCGGTCCGGGGCGGTCATCGCGCTGGCTCTGGCGCTGGCGGCGATCATCCCGCAGACCGCCTCGGGGCATAGCGCGTCGTCGGGCAGCCACCAGGTTGCCGTGTCGAGCCTGTTGATCCACTTGGCGGGCGTCGTTGTGTGGGCCGGCGGCCTGCTCGCGCTGGTCCTGCTCGCGCCGCGCCTGTCGACGCCGATGCTGTCCGCCGCCGCCCGCCGGTTCTCCGCGCTCGCGCTGCCGGCCGCGGTGCTGGTGCTTGTGTCCGGGCTGGTCGAGGCGGCACTGTCGCTGCGCTTCTCGCCCGCCGACTGGCTCACGACCGATTACGGCGTGCTTGTTGTGCTCAAGCTCGTCGCCACCATCGCACTGCTGGGCGCGGGGGCATGGCATCGACGGCACGCGCTGGGGGTGCTGGCCGGAGGCGCGCGGCGCGGCTTCGTCCGCCTGGCCGCGGGCGAGTGCGCGCTGCTGGCCGCGACGATGGGCCTGGCGGTTGCGCTGTCCCGCACGCCCCCGCCGCCGCGCCTCGAGTCCGAGACGCTGCCCGAGAGCCTGCTCGGCTTCCCGATGCCGGCGCCGTTGACGTGGGGGCGGGTGCTGCTGGACTGGTACCCCGAGCCGCTGTTCCTGCTGGCCGGGCTCACCGGAATCGGCCTGTACCTGCTGGGGGTCATCCGGCTCCGGCGCAACGGCGTGCACTGGCCGCTGAGCCGGACGCTGCCCTGGTTGGCGGGCTGTCTCATCGTCATCTTCGCGATGTGCAGTGGGTTAGCGCGCTATGCACCGGTGCTGGCGTGGGTGCACATGATGCAGCACCTGCTGCTCGCGATCTACGCCGCGCCGCTGCTGGTGCTCGGCGCCCCGGTGACCCTCGCCCTCCGGGCGATCAAGCCGGCGTCCGACCTGAGCCTGCCCGGCCCGCGGGAGATCCTGCAATCGGCGCTCGGCAGCCGATTCAGCCGGGTGATCACCAACCCGTTCCTGGCGCTGGCGGTGTTCGCCGGCTCCACGTTCGTGGTGTTCTACAGCGGGCTCTACGAGCTGATGCTGCGCTCGCACGTCGGCCACCTGGCCGTCAGCGCCCACTTCCTGCTGAGCGGCTACCTCTTCTACTGGGTCATCATCGGCATCGACCCGGGCCCGCACAGGGCCAGCCCGCCGACGCGGCTGATCCTGCTGCTGATCTCGGCGATCACGCACACCGTGTTCGGGGTGTCGCTGATGGCCAGCGAGAGCGCGCTGGGCGGGAACTGGTTCGCCTCGCTCGGGCGAACCTGGGGCCCGACCGTCGTCGAGGACACCCAGACCGCCGGCGCCGTCGCGTGGACATTCGGCGAGCTGCCGTTCGTCGTGATTCTCGGCGTGCTGCTGTTCGCGTGGGCCCGTGATGACGAACGCGAGCAGCGCCGGCGTGACCGCGCCGCGGATATCAAGGGCAGCGCCGAGGCCGATGCGATCGTGGACTACAACGCGATGCTGGCCCGACTGTCCGACCGCGACACCGCCGCGCCGCGGTGATCGCTCCGTCCGCGGGGGGTCAGGACCTCGCCGCTGCGGCGGCCTCGGCCTGGGTCTCGGATCCCGGCGGCTCGGTGCCGGTCAGCCCGCGCCACGCCGTGGCCGCCCCGCGCGAGGCCAGCACGCGCCCGGCGGCGACGCCGATGCCCGACACCGCGGCCCACGCCAGGGCATCCAGCCACGTGGTTCCCGGCGAGGCCGGATCCCGCGGCGGGTCGTTCGGGCGGGCCTTGACCCACGCCTTCTCGATCAGCTTGCGGACCACCATGCTGATCGGCACGGCGAAGACCAGCGTGACGACCTTCCAACCCAGCTTGCCTGCGATATTCGCCATGAGCGTGCCCCTACCCGTCCTCGAGCAGCTAGTTGCGCCGCTGTGAGCGCGGCCCCACCCGGGACCGGCTGGCCGCTGGACCCGGCCACCGCGCGCACCCCGGTCGCGCGCACTGCGCTCGACGTGCAGCGGCTGGCTCGATCAGCGGCTGATGCGCACGATATCGACTCCGCATCGTCGGTCTGCCGCGCCTGCGATCGGCTCGTCGGGTGGCGCGAGGACGTCGCCGCCGTGAAGCGCCGCGCCTACGCCGCCGAGCCCTACTGGGGCCGGCCGACGATCGGGTTCGGCCCGCCCGATGCTCGGCTGGCGATCCTGGGGCTGGCGCCGGCCGCGCACGGCGGCAACCGCACCGGGCGGATCTTCACCGGCGACCGCAGCGGCGACTGGCTGTTCGCCGCCCTGCACCGCGCGGGGCGGGCCAGCCAGGCCGAGTCCGTGTCCGCCGACGACGGGATGCAGCTCTTCGACACGCGGATCGTGGCGTCGGTGCGCTGCGCGCCGCCGGATAACAAGCCGACGCCGATCGAGCGCGCCACCTGCGAGCCGTGGCTGGTGCGGGAGCTGCAATTGCTCGCCCCGACACTGCAGGTGCTGGTCGTGCTGGGCGGGTTCGCGTGGAACGCCGCGTGGCCGGCACTGGCGTCAGCCGGCTATGCGATTCCCCGGCCGCGACCCGCCTTCGGGCACGGCGCCGAGGCGCGGATCGCCTCGCCGACCGGCGCGCTGACGCTGCTGGGCTGCTACCACGTCAGCCAGCAGAACACCTTCACCGGCCGGCTGACAATCGACATGCTCGACGCCGTGTTCGCCCGCGCCGATGAGATCGTCAATGCGCCAGACTGAGGCCTGCACTGCGCAAGCGGTGTGCGCCCTCGTAGCCCAATGGCAGAGGCAGGCCCCTTAAAAGGGTCCCAGTGTCGGTTCGAGTCCGACCGAGGGCACAGCCGAATTGCTCGCCCGGTCGCCTCAGACGAAGGCCGATAGCGCGAGCACGCCGAGCAGGCCGCAGACCGACAGGATCGTCTCCATGATCGACCAGCTCTTGATGGTCTCTCCGACTGTCATCCCGAAGTACTCCTTCACCAGCCACCCGACGGTGCCCGATCCCAGCAGCAGGGCCCCGGCGAGCCCGGCGCCGAGCAGCTGCGCCTCGTGGCCCGTCACGGGTTCGCCTGTCGGCCCGTCGGCTGCATCCACTCGGTGATGCGGGCGACGGCCCGGTCGGCCAGATCGTCGACGCCGGCGCCGCTCTCGTCGAACACCTCGCCGAGCTCGTCGGGCTCGAGCGGCTCGAGGGTGTCCAGCTGGCTGTGCAGCAGCGAGGCCGGCATGTAGTGATCGGTGCGGGCCCGCAGCCGGCTGTCGAGCTCGGCGTCCGGGGCGACCAGGTGGATGAAGCGTAGGTAGGGATGGCCCTCCCGCAGCAGGTCGCGGTAGGTGCGGCGCAGCGCCGAGCAGGCGACGATCGCGCCGTCGGGGTGCTCGCCGATCCAGCCGGCGATATCGCGCAGCCAGGGCCACCGATCCTCGTCCGTCAACGGCTGACCCGACGCCATCTTGGCTTTGTTGGCCTCCGGGTGGAAGTCGTCGCCCTCGGCGAACGGCCAGCCGGTGCGGGCGCCGATGGCCGAGCCGACCACGGTTTTGCCGGTGCCGGAGACACCCATGATCACGACGACGACGGGATGGCCATCCGGCCCGGGGGAGAGGAGCACAGCACCATGGTTTTCGCCGTCGCGCCGCATCGAAACCGGGAACTGCGGCTGTCGCGATCGCGTTGGAAGTTTCGACACTACGACGACGTCGGTACATCCGATCTCCGTTGGCGAGCAGTGATCATTGATCAAGGAGGATGAGGGCGAGATGCCCAACCCCGTACTTCGTGGATTCGGCCAGACCGGCGCACCGCGGTCGCAGGCCCCGACGCCCAGCCCGCAGCAGCTGCAGGGCTGGTACAACAGCCCGTCCTACCAGGGGCCGCAGGCTCCCCAGCTGGGCCCGTACGCCCAGCCTGGCTCGGCGCAGCCCGGATATGGCCAGCCGGCCGGCGGCTACCCGCCACCGGCCCCGCCGGCAGGCGGTGGCGGCTATGGGGGCGGCTTCGGCCCCGCGGCGCCCACGCGCTATATGACCCTGGATGACGTTGTCGTCCGCACGGCCATGCTCCTGGGCACGCTGCTGATGGTCGGCGCCGCGACCTGGATCCTCACCCCGGACACCGGCGCGTGGGGCCTGGTCATCGTCGCCCTCATCGCCGGGCTCGGGCTGGGGCTGTACATCTCGTTCACCGGCAAGGCCAACGCCGTCACGACGCTGATCTACGCCGGACTGCAGGGCGTGGTCCTCGGCGCGATCAGCCGGGCGTTCGAGCAGCAGTGGCCGGGCATCGTCGTGCAGGCCATCACCGGCACGGTCATGGTCGCGGTCGGCGTGCTCGTCGTCTATAAGACCGGGGCCATCCGGGTGACGCCCAAGTTCACCCGCATCGTCATCGCCGCCACCTTCGGGCTCGTCGGGCTGATGCTGGTCAACCTGGTCGCGATGCTGTTCACCTCCGATGGCCTTGGCCTGCGCAGCGGCGGCCCGCTGGCGATCGGGTTCAGCCTGGTCTGCATCGTCATCGCCGCGCTGAACCTGGTGCTGGACTTCGACATGATCGAGCAGGGCATCCGGCACGGCGCGGACGAGAAGTTCGCCTGGTACGCCTCGTTCGGCATCCTCGTGACCCTGGTCTGGCTCTACCTCGAGATCCTTCGCCTGCTCGGCTATCTGCGCAGCGACTGACCCCTGGACTTAGGGACCCTCTAGGCCTGTCGGCGCAGCAGGCGGGCCCACCGGCCCTTGTCGCCGAACTGCCGCCCATCGACCTCGGCCGGCGCCACCTCGGTGCCCGGGTTGCTGGCGGCGCGGGCGGCGGCGGTGGCGATCGGGCGTGCCTTGCGGCTGGTGAATCGGGTCGCCGGCAGGGTGTCGGTCGGCAGTTCCAGCGACGCGAGCACGGAGGGAAGCATGACCTCCGCCGCGGCGGCGTAGCCGTGCTCGGAGGGGTGGAAGCCGTCCTCGCTGAACCAGTGCCGCTCGGTGGCGAACGAGGGGCCCAGCAGGTCGCCCAGGGACACGGTGCGCCCGCCGGCCTCGACCACGGCGATGGTCTGCGCGGCGGCCAGCGCCCGGCTCCAGCGCCGGGCGATGTAGCGCAGCGGCTGCGCGATGGGGCGGATCGTGCCCAGGTCCGGGCAGGTGCCGACCACGACTTGCGAGCCGGCCGCGCGCAGCGTCCGGACTGCGGCGGTGAGGTCGCGGATCGAGTCTGCCGGCCGCACCCGGTGGGTGACGTCGTTGGCCCCGATCATGATCACCGCTATGTCGAGGCGCTGCGGGGAGACCGCGGCCAGCGCCTTCTCGACCTGGGCCGGCAGGTCGCTGCTGCGGGCCCCGATGAACGCGGTGCTGAGCAGCTCCACCGGCCGCTCCGCCCGGTCGGAGAGGCCGATCGCCAGCAGCGCGCCCGGGGTGTGGGCGTTGGCCACCACTCCGACCCCGGCCGCGGAGGAGTCGCCGATCATGGCCATCCGCAGCGGCGGCCGGGCGGTGGTGGCGTCGGGATCGAGCCCGTGCCAGATGCCGTCGACGGTGGGCGCGGGGCGCCGTGGCGGGGCGATGCGCCGCCGCGCGAGCCTGCTCTCGCCGTAGAGGATGCCGTACATCGCGGCGCTCAGCGCACCGAGGCCACCGCCTCCATAGAGCGCTGCCGCGACGATCCGGCGTGCGTGTGTAGCCCGTGACATTCTTGGCCTCCCAGCGCCTGAGGCTAGTCCGTGAGCGCTTACGGGTAGGGGGACGGTATGGCCGAGGGCGGGGCGCTGGGTTTCGCGCAGTCGCGTCGGCGTATCTCTCCACGCATCGCGCGGGCCGTCGATGCGGTTCGCGGCAAGGCCCGGAAGGTCGCCGGGACCGCGGCCGCGCGTCGGGCCGCGATAGGCGCGCGGATGCTCATGGTCACCGCGGTCGCCCTCGTCGCCGGCAACATCGCGGCCCTCCAGTTCGGCCGTACCGAGGGCAGGGTCGGGCCGGCGACCATCGAGGTCAGCCACGATCTGCTGGGCTCGGCCTTCCGTGGCGGGCAGGTTGTCGGCGATGTCGAGCCGGCCGGGACAGTCCGCTTCGAGGACATCTTCACCTCGCCCCTGCACACGGAATTGCGCATCCGCGGCATCGACCAGACCGAGGCGCTGCTTCTGCGCGATGACTTCGCCAGCCAGGCCACGGCGCAGGACCTGGAGGATCGCCTATTGGGTCAGGCTCGCTCCCTGCTGATCCGCAGCGCCATCGTGTCGACGGCGTGGTTCGTCGTCGGCGCGGCGGTTGGGGCGCTGGCGGCGCTCGGGGTGCTGGCGCTGCTGTCGCGCCGCCTGGTGGGCCATGTGCGCCGCCGACGCGCCTGGCAGGGCGTCGGCGCCCTTACCGGCACGGCGCTGCTGCTCAGCCTGGCCGTCTTCGGATCGGCGGCGGCGACGCTGCGCCCCGACGGCCTGGCCCGCCCGCAGCTGACCGGCTACCTCACCCAGGCCGACACGCTGCTGCGCGCGACCGGCACCTCGCTCTCGGACTACCAGGACCACTCCAAGCGGCTGTCGTCCTGGATCAACCAGCTCGCCGAGACCCAGCGCCAGTTCACCCAGTTCTCCACCCGGCCGGCCGATGACGGCCTGCTGCGCTTCCTGGTGATCTCCGATGTGCACTCCCGGCCCTGCACGTACGACCGGGTGCGCACGATCGCGCAGGTTTTCGGCGTCGCGTTCGTCATCAACTCCGGCGATGAGACCGAGTGGGGCTCGAATCTCGAGTCCTCGCTGCTGACCGGGGACAGCTGCGCTCCCCGGAGCCGGCCGAGCTACCTGACCGACGCCGACGGCAACCCGATCCCCGTCTATCAGGTCAAGGGCAACCACGATAGCGCCGCGACGATGGCCACCCTGGCCGCGGAGTCGAATGTGACGGTGCTCGATCACTCCGGCGCGACGGTGACGGCGACCGTCCAGAACGCGGAGGTGGAGGTGTCGATCTACGGCATCGGCGATACCCGGTTCACCCCCGACGACGGGCTGGTCGGCAAGAAGGAGGGCGACTCGGGCTCCCTGGGCGGAAGGGGCCTCGCGGCTGGGCGCGATGTTGCCCAGGCCAACGCGAATATCGTCGTGACGCACGACCCGCTGGCGTTCGCCGAGATGGACAAGGCCTACCCCAGCTGCTTCTCCGATGCGTCCCTGCTGATCGCGGGGCATACGCACCAGGAGGACACGTCCAAGCGGATCGAGGGCGTGCCGCTGCTGGTTAACGGCACCACCGGCGGCGGCGGCCTCCGGACGGCCGAGGGCGGGGACTCTGGACAGGCCTCGGTCATGACGGTGGTCTATATGGACCCGTCCTCCAAGGCGATCGTGCGCTATGGAGTCGTGAGCGTCGACAACGACGGGAGCTTCTCGTACACAGTCACGCTGCCGTCCGACGCGAAGGAGAACGCCTGACTCGCTAGCCCAGGGGGCGCAGGTTGTCGTCGAGCTGGGCCAGCAGGGCGACGACTTGGGCCTTGGCCTGGCGGCTGGCCGCCCCGTTGGTGACGACGCCGCAGCCGTAGGACTGGGCGTCGATAGTCGCCGTCTGAGTGGCCCCGCTGATGATCAGGCGCAGGGATGGGCCGAACTCGCTGGTGCACGCCACATCGGCGCTCAGCGGGCTGCCGCTGCTGAGCACCGCTACCGCCGCCGCGGTCTGGGCCCCGGTGAGCTCGGTGGCGACAGGGGAGCCGTCGGCCAGGTAGACGCAGGCCCAGGCCTGCTGCGGGACGAAGGCGAGCAGCGGGCCGCTCGAGCCGGCCCCGGTGGGCGCCTCCGGCGGGTCGGTCCGCGCGGGCGGGCAGGAGGTTCCGGTGATCGGCGCCCGATCGGCGTATTTGTCCTCGGGCAGCGGGCCGCCGGTGAAGGGCAGCTGGCCGGCGGTGAGCCCGCCGCCGGTCGGGACGCTAGGCGGCGCGTAGTTCTGGTTCGGCGCCTCGCTGCGGTCCTTATCGGAGCTGCCGCCAGCCGCGCCGTCGTCGCCGCGCTCGAGCTGGCTCGATGCCGTGAGGCTGCCGTTGTCGTCGCCGGTGGCAACCACGCCGACCGACACCGCGATGACGGCGGCGACCAGCCCGGCGGCCAGCACCCCGCCGCGACGGCGTGCGCGCTGGGCACGTGCCCGCCCGATCAGCGCGGC
>JAOPVO010000226.1 GCA_025966155.1 Pseudonocardiales bacterium | reverse complement strand
CCCCGGGCGAGGGCGATCTCCGCGGCCAGCACCTGCAGCGGGATCGTTGTGATCAGCGGCTGATGCAGCGTCGCCACCGAGGGCACGATGATCAGATCCGACGCATGGTTCGCGGCCTCGATGTCGTCGGCCTCGGCGATCACGATCGTCCGGGCGCCCCGGGCCCGCACCTCGGCGATATTGGACAGCGTCTTCTGGTGCAGCAACGGGCGGCCGTGGCGCGACGGCATGACCACCACCACCGGCATGCCCTCCTCGATCAGCGCGATCGGGCCGTGCTTGAGCTCCCCGGACGGGAAGCCCTCGGCGTGCATGTACGCAAGCTCCTTGAGCTTGAGCGCGCCCTCGAGGGCCACCGGGTACCCCACATGGCGACCCAGGAACAGCACCGCCTTGGCCATGGCGATATCCCGGGCGATCGCCCGCACCGGCTCGAGCATGGTCAGCATCAAGGCGATCTGATCAGGGATAGCGCACAATGCGTTGTACTCGCGGGCGATCTCGTCGCCGTACTTGGTCCCGCGGGCCTGGGCCAGCGCCAGGCCGACCAACTCGACCGCGGCCACCTGGGCCAGGAAGGTCTTCGTCGCCGCAACGCCGATCTCGGGGCCCGCGTGCGTATACAGAACCGCGTCGGACTCGCGCGGGATCTGGGCGCCATTGGTATTGCAGATCGCCAGCACCTTGGCGTTCTGGCTGCGCGCGTGCCGGAGCGCCTCGAGCGTGTCGGCCGTCTCACCGGACTGGCTGATCACGACGACGAGCGTCTGACGATCCAGGACCGGGTCGCGGTAACGGAATTCCGACGCCATTTCGGCCTCGACCGGCAGGCGCGTCCAATGCTCGATAGCATGCTTACCAATCATGCCGGCGTGGTAGGCGGTGCCGCAGGCCACGACGAACACCTTGTCGATGTCGCGCAGCTCCTGGTCGTCCATCCGCTCCTCGTCGAGCACGATGCGCCCGTCGACGAAGTGCCCGCGCAGCGTGTCCGCGACCGCGGCCGGCTGCTCGTCGATCTCCTTGAGCATGAAGTACTCGTAGCCGCCCTTCTCGGCGGCTGCGAGGTCCCAGTCGATGTGGAAGTGCTTGCCATCCACGAGGTCGCCGGCGAAGGACCAGACCCGGTAGCCCTCGGCCCGCAGCTCGACGATCTGGTCCTGGCCGAGCTCCACCGCCTCGCGGGTGAACTCGATGAACGCCGCCACATCGCTGCCGAGGAACATCTCGCCCTCGCCGACGCCGACGACCAGCGGGGAGTTCCGGCGCGCCGCCACCACGACGTCGGGATCCTCGCGGTCGATCACCACGAGGGTGAACGCGCCCTTGAGCCGGAGGCACACCTGCCGCAGTGCCTCGGCCAGCGGAGGCGGCGTCGGCGCGTTCATCAGCTGGGCGACGAGGTGCGCGACGATCTCGGTGTCGGTCTCCGAGAGCATCTCGATTCCCTCGCGCTCGAGCTCGGCGCGCAGCACCGCGAAGTTCTCGGTGATGCCGTTGTGGATGACCGCGATGCGCCCGGCCGAATCGACGTGCGGATGCGCGTTGCGGTCATTCGGCGCGCCGTGGGTGGCCCACCGGGTGTGCCCGATCCCGGCGACGCCCTCGATCGTCTGCTCCGACAGCAGCTTGTCCAGGTTCTCGATCCGCCCGGCCTTCTTCGCCGTCTGCAGGGCGCCGTGGCCATCGAGGATGGCGACGCCCGCGGAGTCGTAGCCGCGGTACTCCATCCGGCGCAGGCCCTCGACGATCACATCGATGGCTGGGCGGTACCCGACGTATCCCACGATTCCGCACACGCGGGACAGCTTAGATCAGGTGCGCGGGTCGGCCGTGGAATAGCGCCAGAACGGCCGGACCAGGAGGCCCGCGACGACGACGATCACCACGCAGATGATGCCGCCGCCGGCCCAGGACGCGGTCGCGCCGGTGAGCTGCGCCGTGCCCCCGGCCCGCACATCGCCCAGCCTGGGGCCGCCGGCCACCACCGCGATGAAGACCCCCTGCATCCGCCCGCGCATCTCGTCCGGTGCGTACGTCTGGAGGATCGTCTGTCTATAGACGGCGCTCACGAAGTCGGCCGCGCCGGCCAGCGCCAGGAGCGCCACCACCAGCCACAGCGAGTGCGCCAGCCCGGAGAGCGCGATGGCGATCCCCCACGCCACGATCGCGTACGTCAGCGCGCGGCCCTGGCGCAGCACCCGCCCGACCCAGCCGCTGGCGAGGCCCGCCACCACCGCCCCGATCGCGATCGCCGCGTACAGCGGCCCCACGTTGCCGCCGAACCGGTCATCGGCGACCTCGGGGTACAGCGCGCGCGGCATGGCGAACACCATCGCCACGATGTCGACCAGGAAGGACATCAGCAGCACCGGGTTCGAGCCGATGAACCTGAGCCCGTCGACGACCGACCGCAGCCCCAGCGCCCCCGCCCGCTCCCCCGTCGGCGGGATCGGCGGCAGCCGGAAGCAGGAGTACAGCGCCGCGGTGAACAGGACGGCGTCGATGCCGTACGCCCACACGAACCCGTTGGACAGCGACAGCACGCCGCCGGCGACCAGCGGCCCCAGCACCTGGCCGATGTTGCCGACGGTGAAGTTCAGCGTGTTGGCTGCCGGGACGAGCTCCATCGGGACGATGCGCGGGATGATCGCCCCGCGGGCCGAGGAGCCCATGGCGAAGGTCGCGGACTGGATCGCCACCAAGGCCAGCAGGACCGGCACGCTGTCGACGTGCAGCAGGGCCTGGAGCAGCAGCGCCAGCGTCACGACCCAGGTGCCGAGGGACGAGAAGAGGTAGAGCGTGCGCCGGTCGACCGCGTCGGCCACCGCCCCGCCGTACAGGCCGAAGGCGACCAGCGGCACGAGCCCGACCAGGCCCACCATCCCGACGGCCAGCGACGACCCGGACAGGTGGTAGACCTCGACCGGCACGGCAACGGCGGTCAGCATCGAGCCGATGAACGACGTGCCCTGCCCGATCAGCAGGCGCTTGTACGGCGGGATCGCCAGCGGCCGGGTATCGACGGCCTGCCGGCGCAGCAGGGCCGCCAACCCGCGAGCGGGCTCAGCCGGTTGCTCGGGATCCGCGCCATCCAGGACATCGGCGGCCGACACGAGCGGGACGTCCTTCGCCAGACTCGGCGTGGACTGCGATGCACTTTCGTCGCTCACGCGGTGCGCTTCTCTCTGATCATGTGACGGACGGGCTGGCCATGCCCACGGGAGCAGGCGCGTCCCATGGAGCCTCGTCACGCACGGGGACAAGCCCAATGGCCAGCAGGGCGAATCCGGCTGCGACGACGAAGGCGGCGCCGTACCCATGCGCGGTAATCAGCAAGCCGATCAGCGACGGGGCAAGTACCGCGACGAGATTCTGCACTGTGTTGTGTGCGCCCAGCGCACGGCCCGCCCAGAATGGACCGGCCCGCTCGGCCACCGCGGTGTAGGCCATCCCGTTGTCGCACACGGTGATGACCGAGGCGATCACCAGCGCAACCACGATGGCCGGCGACGACGCCCGATCCAGCGCCCAGCAGGTCACCATGATCGCGGTGCTGGCGATGGCAAGGGTGCGCATCGGGCGCAATCGGGAGCCCGCGAGGTCGGTCCACCGCCCGGCCCCCAGTCGCCCGATCGCGCCCAGCAACTGCCCGGCGAAGACCACCCGACCGGCCTCGACGGCATCCCACTCGCGCACCGACACCAGATAGGCCAGGGCGAAGCTGGCAACGACGAACTGCGGCACCACCAGGAAGGTGCTGGATAGATGCACCCGGTAGAGCATCGGCGCGCGATACGGCGAGGCGACCGCGTCGACGGCGGTTCCATCGGCTTTGGTCCGGGACGGCCGGGGCGGGTCGACGGCAACCGCGAGCACCAGCAGCGCCGCGCCCAGGCAGAGGCCAGCCGGGATCGCCAGGGACCACCAGAGGCCCCAGGCCCGGGCGGTCGGCGGCAGGAGCAGGCCGGCGGTGGCGACGGCCAGCGGCTGCGCGGTCTGCCGGATGCCCATTGCCATGCCGCGCTCGCGCGCCCCGAACCAGCCCAGCACCATGCGCCCGCTGGCGGCATTGACCGAGGCCCCGCCGGCGCCGGCAACGGCCAGCAGCAGCGACCAGAGGATGAGCGCGCGGTGCGGGTGGGCGTCGAGCCCCCCAGCCAGCGGCGTCAGGGCCAGCGCGGCTGCGCTGATCGTCATGCCGGTCATGATGACCACGCGCTCGCCGATGCGGTCGGCCAGCGCGCCCCAGGCGTACAGCGACACCAGCAGCCCGGCCGCCGGCGCAGCGACCACGAGCCCCGCGTGCGCCAAGGAGACATCGCCCTCGGCCCGGATATTCGGCAGCACCGTCGCCAGGCCGTAGATCGGCACGCTCCCGGCCAATTGGGCGAAGAGCCCCGCGCCCAGCACCGCCCAGCGGCGACGGCTGCGCACGGGATCGCTCATTCGATCGACGCTACGCCCACTCCCGAATCATGGGAATGTGATCTCAGATGACGGGACGCACGGCCAGCGCGACTAGACCGCGGCGACGATCTCGGCCAGGCGGTGCGCGACGCGATCGGCGTCGTCCTGCGTGGGGGCCTCGACCATGACCCGGAACAGCGCCTCGGTGCCCGAGGGGCGCAGCAGCACCCGGCCGGTGTCGCCCAGTTCGCGCTCGGCCTCCTCCAGTGCCGCGCGCACCTCCGGGGACGCCAGCACGCGGTCCTTCTCATGCACCCGCACATTGAGCAGGATCTGCGGCGACCGCTGCACCACCGAGGCGAGCTCGCGCAGCGACCGGCCCGATGCCGCCATCGCCCGCAGCATCGTCAACGCAGTCAGCAGCCCATCGCCTGTCGTGGAGCGGGTGGCGAACACGACATGCCCGCTCTGCTCGCCGCCGAGGGACAGGCCCCGCTCGCGCAGCGCCTCGAGCACGTAGCGATCGCCCACGGGCGTCAGCACCACGGCGATGCCCGCGGCCCGCATCGCCTGGTGGAAGCCGATATTGCTCATGACCGTTGCCACGACCGTTGAGCCGGTCAGCTCGCTGCGGGCGTGCAGGGCCAGCGCGCACAGCGCCAGGATCTGGTCGCCGTCCACGACCTCGCCGGTTGCATCGACGGCCAGGCATCGGTCCGCGTCGCCGTCGTGGGCGATACCGAGGTCGGCCCCGTGCTCAAGGACTGCGGCCCGCAGACCCTCGAGGTGGGTCGAGCCCACGCCGTCGTTGATATTCAGGCCGTCGGGATCCGCGGCGATCGCGATGACCCTGGCCCCGGCGCGCTCGTACAGCAGGGGCGCCGCGGTGGAGGCCGCGCCATGGGCGCAGTCGACCACCACCGTGAGCCCGGTGAGCGGGGGCTCGTCGGAGCCGTTAATCAGCGAGCCCAGATAGAGCTCCAGGGCATCGGCGGCATCCCGGACTCGGCCGACGTCGGCGCCGGACGGGCGTCGCTCCGGCGGCCCCTCGAGCACCGCGGCCTCGATGAGGTCCTCGGTGGCATCGCCCAGCTTGTGGCCGCCGGCCGAGAAGAGCTTGATCCCGTTATCGGGCATGGGGTTATGGCTGGCCGACAGCATGACGCCGAGATCCGCGCCGTACGCACCAGTCAGGAAGGCGATCGCCGGGGTGGGCAGCACCCCGACCCTAAGGACGTCCGCGCCGTGGCTGGTAAGACCGGCGATGACCGCGGCCTCCAGCATCTCCCCGCTGGCCCGCGGATCGCGCCCGACCACCGCAAGCGGGCGAACGGGACGCACAACAGCGGGGCCGGCCGGAGCCGACCCCGCTGATGGGGCGCTTGCGAGGACCTGGACTGCCGCGCCCGCCACTGCCATCGCCAATTCAGGCGTGAGCGTGACGTTCGCGAGTCCCCTGACGCCGTCGGTGCCGAAGAGGCGACCCACAGCGGCAGATCAGCGCTTGGAGTACTGGGGGGCCTTGCGGGCCTTCTTCAGCCCGTACTTCTTGCGCTCCTTGATTCGCGAGTCGCGAGTCAGGAAGCCGGCCTTCTTCAGGGCCGGACGGTCGTCGGCGTCGATGATGATCAGCGCACGCGAGATGGCCAGGCGCAGCGCGCCGGCCTGCCCGGTGATGCCGCCGCCCTTGAGCGTGGCGATGATGTCGTATGTGCCGTCCCGCTCGAGGGTCACGAACGGCTCGCGGATGAGCTGCTGGTGGACCTTGTTCGGGAAGTAGTTCTCGAGCGTGCGGCCGTTGAGGGTGAACTGGCCGGTGCCGCCGGGGATGAGGCGCGCGCGGACAACGGCCTCCTTGCGGCGGCCGACGGTCGGAACCGTGGCCGTGGAGCGTTCGGTGCTGGTCACGCGTATGTCTCCTGCGTCTGTGACTGGTGCTGGGCTGAACGAGCGAATGAGCGCGAGCCGTGGTGACCCCTGCGCCCCAGATGGAACTGGATTACTGGGCGACCTGGGTGATCACGAAGGGCACCGGGCGCTGCGCGAGGTGCGGGTGCTCGGGGCCGGCGTAGACCTTGAGCTTCTTCAGCTGAGCGCGGCCCAGGGTGTTCTTGGGGAGCATGCCCTTGACAGCCAGCTCGATGACGCGCGCCGGCTTGGTGTCCAGCAGCTCGCCGACGGTGCGGGACGACAGGCCACCCGGGTAGCCGGAGTGGCGGTAGCGCAGCTCGTCGCGCTTGGCGCCGGAAACGGCGACCTTCTCGGCGTTGATGATGACGACGAAGTCGCCGACGTCGACGTGCGGCGCGAACTGCGGCTTGTGCTTGCCGCGCAGAAGGGCCGCAGCGTGGCTGGCCAGACGGCCGAGCACAACGTCATTGGCGTCGATGACGAGCCACTGGCGGTTGATCTCGCCGGGCTTCGGGGTGTACGTGGACACGGTCCTGCTCTTTTCGCTCTCGCGGACGAACGCGCGAGGCGCGTGCACACCGCTTGCTTCCTGCCGGTCGATGGATTTCGCTGGCAGGGTGACGCTTCAGTTGGACCGGCGCAAGGTGCACGCCAACCGATGACGATACCTGCCCGCCGGCGGGCGGGTCAAAATGGGCCTCCGCCGCGATGTCATCCCCCCTGCCGCCCACCGTCGCTGGGCGGCACACTGGGCCGGTGACCACAGCGACGCTGCAGGCGGTTGTCCAGGAGCTCATCGACGCGCTGCCCGACGGGGCGGTCGTCACCGATCCGGATGTGATGGCCCCGTACCGCGTCGACTGGGCCAAGGATCCGTCGGCCGGCATGCCGTGCGCGGTCGTGCGCGCCACCAGCACCGCCGATGTCCAGGCGGTGATGCGGATCGCGTCCGCGCACCTCGTTCCGGTCGTGCCGCGCGGCGCGGGGTCGGGTCTGTCCGGTGGGTCCACCGCCGTCGAGGGCGGCATCGTGCTGTCGACCGAGCGGATGCGGGCCATCGAGGTCGACGCCGCTGCGCGGGTGGCGATCGTCCAGCCCGGCCTGCTCAACGCCGAGGTGAAGCGGGCGGTTGCCGGGCACGGGCTCTGGTACCCCCCGGACCCGTCGTCGTTCGAGATGTGCTCGATCGGGGGCAATCTCGCGACCAACGCCGGCGGACTGTGCTGCGTGAAGTACGGCGTCACCACGGACTACGTCCTGGGCATGGAGGTTGTGCTGGCCGATGGCCGGGCCATCCGCCTCGGTGGGCCGATGATCAAGAATGTCGCCGGCCTGTCGCTGACCAAGCTGTTCGTCGGCAGCGAGGGCACGCTTGGGATCATCACCGAGGCCACCCTGCGCCTGGTCCCCGCGCCGAGCCCGGCCTCGACGCTGGTCGCGGCGTTCCCGGATATCGACAGCGCCGCGGCGGCTGTGCTGGCGATCACGATGGGCGCGCGCCCGTCGATGCTCGAGTTGATGGACAACGGGGCGATCAATGCCGTCGAGGACTACGTCCACATGGGCCTGGACCGCACCGCCGGCGCGCTGCTCATTGTGCAGTCCGACCTGCCCGGCGAGGCCGCCGCGCACGAGATCGCCGTCATCGAGGCCGCCTGCGCCGCCAACGGGGCGACCGAGCTGTTCGCGACATCCGACCCGGCCGAGGGCGAGCAGTTCGCCGTCGCCCGTCGGGCCGCATTCCCGGCCATCGAGGCCATGGGCGCGCTGTTCCTGGAGGACGTCGGGGTCGCGCTGCCCAAGCTCCCGGCCCTGCTGCGCGGCATCGAGCAGATCGCCGCGACCACCGGCGCCCGGGTGCCGGTTGTTGCGCACGCCGGCGACGGCAACACCCACCCGCTGGTCGTCTACACCCCCGGCGACGCCGCGTCCGAAGCTGCGGCCCGGCTGGCGTTCGGCCAGATCATGGAGCTCGCGGTCTCCCTCGGCGGCACGATCACCGGCGAGCACGGCGTCGGCCGGCTCAAGGCGCCGTGGCTGGAGGGCCAGCTCGGACCCGACGTCATGGAGCTGAACCGGACGATCAAGCGCGCGCTGGACCCGCTGGGCATCCTGAACCCCGGGTCGTTCATCTAGCGCGGCCCGATCCCGAAGTCGTGGCCAAGGTTTGTCGTCTGGGGACAAACCATTGCCAAAAGTTCCGCCCTTCGAGGGGTCAGGCGCGGCGGCGGCGGGTCTGCGCGTCGCGGGCGGCCAGCTGGTCATCGGGCGGGTAGCTCACCTGGATCAGCGTCAGGCCGTGCGCCGGAGCCACCGCCACGCCGTTCGCCCGCTCGCCGAGCGCCAGCAGCGACGCCGGCCACTCGACCGGCTTGCGGCCCTCGCCCACTGCGGCGAGCGCGCCGACCAGGCTTCGGACCATCGAGTGGCAGAAGGCATCGGCCCGCACGTGCACCTCCAGCACCCCATCGCCCGCGCGGCGCACATCCAGCGCCTGCAGGCCCCGCACGGTCGTGGCCCCCTCGCGGCGCTTGCAGTAGGCCGCGAAGTCGCGCTCCCCGAGCAGCCCGGGCGCGGCGGCGGCCATCGCGCCGTCGTCCAGCTCGCGGGGCCACGCCACCGTGTCGACGCGGCGCAGCGGGTTGATCAGTGAGGGGTGGTCGGCGAGGCGGTAGACGTAGGTTCGGGCCAGCGCCGAGAACCGCGCGTCGAAGCCCGCGGCCGCCCGCTCAATCGTGCGCACACGGATATCGGGCGGCAGCACTCCGCCCAGCCGCCGGAGCAGCGCGGGCACCGGGTCCGGGTCGGACCCGGCGTGCGAGCTGCGGGTGGCCATCAGCGCCGCTCCGTCGACGTCGATGTGGGCGACCTGCCCGGTGGCGTGCACCCCGGCGTCGGTGCGCCCAGCCACCGTCAGGCCGAGATCGGCCGAATCCGGGCCGAGCCGGAGCACGCGCACCAGGGCCTCGCTGAGCACCCCGGCCACGGTCCGCTGCTCCGGCTGCACGGCCCAGCCCGAGAACGCGGTCCCGTCGTACGCAATCGCCATACGCAGACGAACGAGCCCGCCGTCCCCTAGGGGGGCGGCGGGCTCGGTCACGTTGTGCGCGTCTGGCATCGGTGAAGGCAGTGCCTACTTGGCGGGCTCTTCGTCGTCGTCGCCCTCGTCGGAATCGCCCTCATCGGAGTCGGAGTCGGCGTCGGAGTCCGCCAGGCCACCGGACTCCAGGCCACCCTCGGAACCGTCGTTGTCGGACTCGATCAGGTCGTCATCAGCGGCGTCGGCGTCAGCCGCCTCTGCCGCGACGGCAGCAGCCGTCGCGGAACCGGCGGCGGCGTCCTCGGCGATCTCGCGGGTGCGACCCGTGGGCGCAGTGCGAGCCGCCGTACGGGTACCGCGAGCGCGCTCGGCCTCGCCGACGATCGACTCATCGCCGGGTCCGCCGACGAGCTCGATGATCGCCATGGGCGCGTTATCGCCCTTGCGGGGGCCGACCTTGATGATGCGGGTGTAGCCACCCGGGCGCTCGGCGAAGCTGGGGCCGATGTCGGCGAACAGCTTGTGGACGACGTCCTTGTCGCGCACGACCGTCATGACCTGGCGACGGGCGTGCAGGTCGCCGCGCTTGGCGAACGTGATGAGCTTCTCGGCCAGCGGGCGCAGGCGCTTGGCCTTGGCCTCGGTGGTCGTGATGCGGTTGTGCTCGAACAGCGAGGTGGCGAGGTTCGCCAGCAGCAGCCGCTCGTGCGCGGCGCTGCCGCCGAAGCGCGCACCCTTCGTGGGTGTGGGCATGAGGTGCTCCTAGAAATATGCAGAGGACAGTGGGTCGCCCTCCGCGTATAGGGCGGGAGAGGCCGTGGTCTCTAACGAGTCATCATGAGGTCAAGCGCGTTCAGATAGTGCGGTTCGCAAAACTGCCGCCCGCGCGCGCCGGCTGTGATCAGCCGGCGCGCTCAGGGCACTGCTTAGAGCTGCTCGGTCTCCGCGTAGTCCGCGTCGGTGTCGAACCCGGCGTCGAAGCTGTCGTCCGAGGCGCCGAGCTCGAATCCGGGCGGGCTGTCCTTCAGAGCGAGGCCCATGCCGGCCAGCTTGACCTTGACCTCGTCGATCGACTTCTGCCCGAAGTTGCGGATGTCGAGCAGGTCCGCCTCGCTTCGGCCAACAAGCTCCCCGACCGAGTGGATGCCCTCGCGCTTGAGGCAGTTGTACGACCGGACGGTGAGGTCCAGCTCCTCGATCGGCATCGCGAAGGCGGCGATGTCGGCGACCTCGGACGGCGACGGGCCGACATCGATGCCCTCGGCGTCGATGTTCAGCTCGCGCATGAGCCCGAACAGCTCGACCAGGGTGTGGCCGGCACTGGCAACGGCGTCGCGCGGGGTCATCGAGTTCTTGGTCTCGACATCGACGACCAGGCGGTCGAAGTCGGTGCGCTGCTCAACGCGAGTCGCCTCGACGTTGTACGTCACCTTCAGGACCGGGGAGTAGATGGAGTCGACGGGGATCCGGCCGATCTCCTGACCGGGCTGCTTGTTCTGCACGGCCGGCACATAGCCGCGCCCGCGCTCGACAACCAGCTCGATCTCCAGCCGGCCCTTCTTGTTGATCGTGGCGATCTTCAGGTCCGGGTTGTGGACGACGACACCGGCCGGGGGCGCGATATCGGCGGCCGTGACCTCGCCCGGGCCCTGCTTGCGGAGGTACATCACGACAGGCTCGTCGCTGTCGGAGCTCACGACGAGCTCCTTGAGGTTCAGGATGATGTCGGTGACGTCTTCCTTCACGCCCTCGACCGTCGTGAACTCATGCAGCACGCCATCGATGCGGATGCTGGTGACTGCCGCGCCGGGGATCGACGAGAGCAGCGTGCGCCGCAGGGAGTTGCCGAGCGTGTAGCCGAAGCCAGGCTCGAGGGGCTCGATGATGAACCGCGAGCGGTTCTCGGCGAGGGGCTCCTCGACCAGTTCAGGTCGCTGGGAAATAAGCACGCGATGTACCTCCTAGACAGGGACGTCCGCTATTTGACGTCCGATGAGCAAGCTATTCAGTTGTGGAGCCCGTGCGGGGGCCCGCCCACATGGGTGGGCGGGCCGACCGCGAGGCCTACTTGCTGTAGAGCTCGACGATCAACTGCTCCTGGAGCGGGATCTCGATCTGTGCGCGCTCGGGCAGCGAGTGCACGAGGACGCGCAGGCGACCGGGGATCACCTGGAGCCACGCGGGAACCGGGCGGTCGCCCAAGGACTCACGCGCGATCAGGAACGGCGTGGTCTGCAGCGAGGCCGGCTTCACGTCGATGATGTCGTACTGCGACACCCGGAACGACGGGATGTTGACCTTGTGGCCGTTGACCAGGAAGTGGCCGTGGCTGACCAGCTGGCGCGCCGCGCGACGGGTCCGGGCCAGGCCCGACCGGTACACGACGTTGTCCAGGCGGGACTCGAGGATCTGCAGCAGGTTGTCACCGGTCTTGCCGGCGCGCCGCACAGCCTCGTTGTAGTAGCCGCGGAACTGCTTCTCGAGAATGCCGTAGCTGTACTTGGCCTTCTGCTTCTCCTGCAGCTGCATGAGGTACTCGCTCTGCTTGATGCGAGCGCGGCCATGCTGGCCCGGAGGGTAGGGACGACGCTCGAATGCGGCGTCGCCGCCCACGAGGTCGACGTTGAGGCGACGCGAGATTCGCGTCGCGGGTCCGGTGTAACGAGCCATATCTGGTGTTCTCCCTCAGTCCCGCGTCAGACCCGGCGCCGCTTGGGCGGGCGGCAGCCGTTGTGGGGCTGCGGGGTCACGTCGGAGATGGTGCCGACCTCGAGGCCGGCGGCCTGCAGCGATCGAATTGCGGTTTCGCGCCCCGAGCCCGGGCCCTTCACGAAGACGTCCACCTTGCGCATGCCGTGCTCCTGCGCCTTGCGGGCGGCGTTCTCAGCAGCCATCTGCGCGGCGAAGGGCGTCGACTTGCGCGAGCCCTTGAAGCCGACGTGCCCGGCCGAAGCCCAGCTGATGACATTGCCGGCCGGGTCGGTGATCGACACGATCGTGTTGTTGAAGGTGCTCTTGATGTGTGCGTGGCCGTGCGCGACGTTCTTCTTCTCCTTGCGGCGAAGCTTCTTGACGCCGGCGGCTGCACCGCGTGCCTTGGGGGGCATTACTTCTTACCTGCCTTCTTCTTGCCGGCAATGGTCTTCTTCGGGCCCTTGCGGGTCCGAGCGTTGGTCTTGGTGCGCTGACCATGCACCGGCAGTCCGCGGCGGTGGCGGATGCCCTGGTAGCAGCCGATCTCGATCTTGCGGCGGATGTCGCCGGCAACCTCGCGGCGAAGGTCGCCCTCGGTCTTGAAATGCGCATCCATGTACTCGCGCAGGGCGAGGACGTCTTCGTCAGTGAGGTCCCGCGCACGCAGGTCCGGGCTGATGCCGGTCGCGGCGAGCAGTTCCTTCGAGCGGGTACGGCCTACGCCGTAGATGTACGTGAGGGCGATCTCGACTCGCTTCTCGCGAGGAAGATCGACACCGGCAAGACGTGCCATATGGCGGTGGTGCTCCTTCGTGGCTGTCAGTGCGCACTGGTGACCAGTGGCGACTGCGGAGGTGTGTCGCGCGACCGTCTGCGACCTTCCCTCTACGGGAAGGAGCAGCCTCGGCCTCCGACCGAGGGTGGCTGCCGTGGCACCGGGACGAGCCCGGTAGCCGCGACATGGTTCGCGCGTGCGAGGTAGTGCAGTCCGAATCGGCGGTAGCCGGCCCGGACGACGATCAACTGCGAATTAGCCCTGACGCTGCTTGTGGCGCAGGTTCTCGCAGATGACCATGACGCGACCGTGGCGACGGATGACTTTGCATTTGTCGCAGATCGGCTTGACGCTGGGGTTGACCTTCACGGCCCTAGCCCTTTCTTCAGTGATGCGCTGTTGAGTTCGAGGTTCGCGCGTGCGGCACAGGATTGGCCTGCGCCGACATGCGTGTAGGCCCGCCCGATCATCTCTCGATGTGGGGGGCGGGCCCGGTGAGGTGCTGCGCTCCGCCGACTTACTTGTAGCGGTAGACGATGCGTCCGCGAGTGAGGTCGTAGGGCGACAGCTCCACAACAACGCGATCCTCAGGGAGGATGCGGATGTAGTGCTGACGCATCTTGCCGCTGATATGCGCGAGCACCTTGTGTCCGTTGCTCAGTTCCACTCGGAACATCGCATTGGGCAGCGGCTCGACCACACGGCCTTCGACCTCGATGGCGCCGTCTTTCTTCGCCATATCCTCCACATTCCACAAGCGTCAGTCCGCAACGTGCGAGCCTGCGCCCTACCGGCGAGGCTGCGCTGCCAGCGAGGCAGTGCGGGACATACGTCGATCGAGCCAGCAGTTTCGCAACGACTCGTTCCTGCAGCACGCGCCGAAGGTTCCTGGTCCTCGCCCACGGCCACAGCGGGCGGCTCGCATGAAGCAAAAGCGAGCCAAGAGAACAGGCGGCATGCACCAACCGACAAGTCTACGGCGGACCCGGCGCATTGCCAAACGGCCTCGGCCACCGGCCGCGCCGACCCCTCGGTACGAACCCGCCGCGGCCGCCCTACCGCAGATCCAGCGCCTGGGCTGAGGCGTCCCAGAGCCGGGTGGCAAGAGCGGCACTCCGAGCCTGATCACTGGCCCGGCCGGGTGCGCCCCGTCCTGTGGTTCCGTCGTGGTACTCCCCCGGTAGGGGCCCATCCGGGCCGGCCCCGGTCGTTCCGCCGCCCAGCCACAGCATCCGCGCGGCGGCTTGCTCTGGTGTCGTCATGCGCGAACGCACCAGCGGCAGGCTGACCAGCGCCCCGGTCAGGCCGCCGTCGCGCCCGAACTGCGAGGCGACCAGGCCCGGATGCCACGACATCGCGATCAGGCCAGACGGGCCGAACCGGCGCTGCAACTCCCGCGCGTGCAGGATGTTCGCCAGCTTGCTCCGGCCGTAGATGCGCAAGGACCGGTAGTGCCTGGGGGTGTCGAAGCTGGGCCGCAGATCCCCGTCGGGCAACCGTCCGGCCCGGTGCGCGACCGACGACGTCGCGAGCACCGTCGCCGTGGAGGCGATCAGCCGATCCTGCAGCAGCCAGGTCAGCAGGAACGGGGCCAGATGGTTGACCTGCATGGTGCGCTCGAACCCGTCGCCCGTTGTCGCGGCCTTGGGCCAGACCCCGCCGGCATTGTTGGCCAGCACATCGATGCGCGGACAGGTCTCGAGCAGGGCCGCGGCAAGATCGCGGACGGACCCCAAACGCTCGAAGTCGGCCTCCAGGGCCGTGCCCCCGATCCGCTCGGCGACCTCGCGCGTCCGCTCGGGCGATCGGCCGACGACCACGACGCGGTCACCGCCCTGAGCGA
>JAOPVO010000225.1 GCA_025966155.1 Pseudonocardiales bacterium | reverse complement strand
GGGAAGTCGTTCGTCTGGGAGCGGCCGCTGCGGAAGTCCGACCTGGACCTGCTGGGCGAGAGCGCGCCGACCGGCCCGGTCCTTGGGGTGCGCGTCGCGGACCTCGACGCCAAGGACGCGCTCCTGGTAGCCGAGCGGCACTGCTGCTTCACCACTCCGCACTTCGACGGCTATCCGGCTGTGCTTGTGCAATTGGATCGAGTGCCCGCGGCCCTGCTGAGCGAGTTGGTGACCGATGCCTGGCTCGCCCGAGCACCCAAGCGCCTAGCCGCGGCCTACCTTGCTGGGTCCTAAACGGCGGGGGTCCAACCAGCTAGGCCCGGCCTCGCTCGGTCAGGCCCGCTGGGTGACCGGTTCCTGAGTCGGCTATCAGAAGGCCAACAGGTTCTCCTTGAAGGTCTCGTGCGCGTACTCGGTACGGACAACGCCGCGGTCCTGCAGCGCCGGCACCAGGCCATCGCAGATCTCGTCGACATAGCGCCGCGTCGGGGTGAAGTGGGTCAGCAGGAATCCGTCGCCGCCCACGTGATCCATAGCCTCGGCCATCCGCTCCGCGACGGATTCGGCGGTGCCGACGAAGCCCGCCTCGCGGCTGCCGACAACCACGCCGGTGGTCAGCTCCCGCAACGGCTTCCGCGACTTCACCATGTTGTCCAGCTGGCCCTGGTGGCCGTTGGTGGTCAGACCTAGTGGCAGCGGCTCGTCCGGATCGAACTGCGCGAAGTCGACAGTCGTGACGCTGGCCAGCGTGCTCAGCCCGAAGTCCAGGAACCGCTGCTCATCGGCCATCCAGACATCGGCCTTGCGCTGAGCGTCGTCCTCCGTCTCGCCGATCATCGGCTGAGCCAGGAAGAGGATCTTGACGTCGTCGGGGTTGCGGCCCTGCTCGGCGGCCAGTCCGCGGATGCTGATGCGCAGGTCCCGCATGTCGTCGAGGTTGTTCGCGGCGGCGATGACCGAGTCCGAGTGCCGTGCCGTGAAGGCCCGGCCGCGCGGCGATACCCCGGCCTGCACGAGCACCGGGTGGCCCTGCGGCGAGCGCAGGGTGTTGAGCGGCCCACGGCTGGCGTAGTGCTCGCCCCGGTGATCGATGGTGTGCACCTTGGTGTGGTCGACGTAGATCCCGGACTCCCGGTCCATCACCACGGCGCCCTCATCCCACGAGCTCCATAGCGCACGAACTGTCTCGACAAACTCGTCGGCCATGTCGTACCGCTTGTCATGCGGCTCCTGTTGCTCCTGGCCGAAGTTCTGCGCGGCGCGGTCATTGCTGCCGGTAACGACATTCCAGCCGATCCGCCCATGCGACAGGTGATCGAGCGTGGACATCAGGCGAGCCAGGTGGAAGGGCGTGGTCTCGCTGGTGGCGACCGTGGCGACGATGCCCATCCGGCGGGTCACCTGGGTCATGATCGCGGCCAGCGCCGTCGGGTCGTGCTTCGGCGCGCGCTGCCCGTATTTGAGGTATGCCGCTTCGCTGCCGCCGTAGACATCGGGGATGTAGTTGTTGTCCTCGATCATGAAGTAGTCGAAGCAGGCGCGCTCGAAGGAGCGGGCCATGTCCAGGTAGAACGACCCGTCCTGCCAGTCACGGGTAGACGTGCCCGACCATCGCCGGTTCCAGGCCGGGGCTCGGAACCCGTCCTGGAACCAGCCGAGATGAAATTTGGTCTGCGCCACGGTGCGTCCTCGCTCGCTGCGTCCACAGACGCGTTGATCGGGCAGGTCGCGGCGAATTTACGGAATTGGCGTTTCTGGCAGGTTACTTTGCCGGCGAGCGGCAATGAGAACCTGCACAGTGACGGCCCGTCCTCCGTGGAGCCCTAGGGCTTCGGCAGGATCCGGTCCAGCTCGGCGAGGTCGTCGGCGCTGAGATCCCAACCGGCGGCCCGGACGTTGTCGGCGATCTGCTCGACCTTCGTGGCGCCGGCGATCACCGAGGACACCGCCGGGCGGGTGAGCAGCCACGAGAACGCCAGCTCGGTCATCGTGCGGCCGCGGGCCTCCACGAACAGGGCCAGCTGCTCGACGACCTCCAGGTTGGCCTCGGCCATGAACTTGTTCCCGTCCTGGCCGGTCAGGCGCGCGCCCTCGGGCTGCGGCTGGCCCTTGCGGTACTTGCCGGTCAGCAGCCCGCTGGCCAGCGGGAAGAACGGCAGGAAGCCGATGCCCAACTCGGAGCACGCATCGAGCACGCCCTTCTCCGGCTCGCGCTCGAGCAGGCTGTACTCGTTCTGGACCGAGACGAACTTGGCCCCGAGCGCCGAGCCGTCGGCCTCGCGGATCATCTCGGCGGTGAAGTTCGAGCTGCCGATATAGCGGACCTTGCCCGACTGCACGAGCTCGTCGAGCGCGGCGAGGGTGTCGGCGATCGGCGTCTCGGCGTCCGGGCGATGCTGCTGGTACAGATCGATGTGATCGGTGTCGAGGCGGCGCAGGCTGTCCTCGACGGCCTCGCGGATGTACTTGGGGCTCGCGCCCTTCTTGTCCTCGCCCATGGGCGCGGCGAACTTCGTGGCCAGCACGATCTCGCTGCGGCGGGTGCCCAGCGCCTTTCCTAGGTATTCCTCGCTGAGGCCGTCGCCGCCGTAGACATCGGCGGTATCGAACAACGTGATGCCGGCGTCGATGGCCGCATTCACGACTACCGAGGTGGCCTCGATGTCCATACGGCGGCCGAAGTTGTTGCAGCCCAGGCCAACGACGGAGACAGACAGGGGACCAAGTGCGCGGGATTCCATGGCGTCCATGGTCGACCCCTCCGGCCCGGGCGCGCAATCCCCGTCACGGTCTCCCTCAGCTCACCCCTAGGCTTGCCCCCGTGCTGATTGGTGCAGGACTCGACGCGCGGCTCAACCTCCCCTTCAACGAGCTGCGGGAGGCCGCGAGAATCGCGCAGACCCTGGGCTTCGAGAGCCTGTGGACCCCGGCCGGCGGTGTTCCAGACGCCTTCCACGTCTGCTCGGCGTGGTTGTCGGACACCGGCCTGCGCACCGGGACCTCGGTGGTGGGCGCCGCCCGCGGCTGGACCCCGCTCACCCTGGCGCTCCAGACTGCCACCCTGGCCCAACTCCACGACGGCAGATTCATCCTGGGTCTCGGCACCGGCGGCACCGGGGCGGGGTTCTTCGCCGCGAACGGCTACCCCAACCGCCCGATCGCCGTCATGCGCGATTTCGCCGTGACCGTGAAGGCGCTGCTGGCCGGGGAGACCGTGACCTACGAGGGCCGCGGCTTCTCCATCGGACCGGCATCGATCGGCGTGACGAACCTGCCGAGCGCGCCGGTGTACCTCGCCGCCCTTGGGCCGCAGATGCTGCGTCTCACTGGGGAGGTCGCCGACGGCGCGCTGCTGAATTGGGCCTCGCCGGAGCGCATCGCCGTTAGCCGCAATCTCATTGCCGAGGGAGCGGCGAAGGCCGGTCGCCCCGCGTCGGACGTCACAGTCTCCATGTACATCCGCGTGTGCGTCGACGAGGACGCGGACGCAGCCCGTCGGGCGTTCGGGATGCAGGCCGTGTCGTACGCCATGACCGGCGGGTACCGGGCGCTATTCGCCGAGATGGGCTTCGACGATGTCCTGGTCGAGCTCGAGGCCCGGCGCAGGGCCGGCGAGCCGATGACGGCCATCGTCGACGCGGCGCCGGACGAGATGCTGAACGCGGTCGGCTACTTCGGACCGGCTGCGGGCGCAGCGGCTGCATATGCCCGACTGACCGAGGGCCTGGACGAGACCGTCGTCCGCGTCATCACCGCCCGGCCCAGCCTCGACGCTGTGGCCGCGACCCTCGAATCGCTGACCCCGGCGCTCATCCGCTCCGCGTAGGCCGCCATTGATGTGTCCTACTACCGAGCGGCAGCCACCGACGCGGCGGCCGTCGCCGCCGGCAATGCGGCGCGGACCTGGGGCAGCACCTCGGAACCCAGCAGCTCGATGGCCCGCATGACCGTGGCGTGCGGGACGCCGGACCAGTCCATCTGCATCGCGTACCGGTCGGCGCCCACCAGGCTCCCGACAGAGATGATCCGCTCGGCTACCTCGCTGGGGCTGCCGGCGAAGATCATCTGCGCGCCGCGGGCCATCTCGTCGTAGTCGCCCCGGCTGGGGACCGACCAGCCCCGGGCGGCTGCGCCGTACTTCATGGTCTCGTTCCAATACGGATAGAACGCGTCCTTGGCCCCCTGCGACGTGTCGGCGATGAGTCCGATCGCGCTCATCGTGACGTGCTGGGTCGCGGGGTCGTGGCCGCCCTGCGCACTCGCCCGGCGGTACAGGTCGACCAGTGGCGCGAACCGCTCCGGCTCCCCACCGATCACGGCGTAGACGACCGGCAATCCGCGGAGGCCCGTTCGGGCCGACGACGCCGGGTTGCCGCCCGTCCCCACCGAGATCCGGAGATGGTCTCCATAGGGTCGGGGCAGGATCGTCGCGTCGGCCAGCGGCGGGCGGAAGCGGCCGGACCACGTCAGAGGCTGGTCCCGGTCGATAGCCACCAATAGATCGAGCTTCTCCTCATACAGGGCCTCGTATTCATCGAGGTCGGCCCCGAACAAGGGGAACGACTCGATGAACGAGCCCCGCCCGGCCAGCAACTCGGCCCGCCCGCGGCTCAGCTGATCCAGCGTCGTGAACTGCTGATACAGCCGAACCGGGTCCTCGGTGCTCAGGACCGTCACGGCCGAGCCGAGCCCGATGTGCGAGGTGATGCTCGACGCCGCCGCGAGCACGGTGCCAGGGTTCGAGATCGCATAGTTGGCTAGGTGATGCTCGCCCAGCCCGTAGAAGGAGATGCCGGCGTCGTCGGCCAGCTTGATCCGCTCGAGGGTGTTGGCGTACGCATCGGCGACGGAGACCTGCTCGCCGCTGATCGGGTCAGCCGGGCGGTCGCCGAAGCTGTATATACCGAGTTCCATGTCAATTGAACGCTCAACTAGTCACCTGGATTCCGCGCTACGGGGCCGTGATGGGCGCCCCGTCCATGTGCTCCCATCGCGCGAACTCCTCGACGGGCTTCCGGCGCAGCTTGGTGATCGTCTTCACGGGGTAGCCGATTGGCACCATGGCCGCGACGGCAACCTCTGGCGGGAAGCCGACGATCGACTGAACGGCCGGCTCGGCCCCGGACGCGAAGGTGGTCAGCACTCCGCTCATCCCCCGGGCCCGAGCAGCGAGCAGGATGTTCTGCACAAAGGGATAGATCGAGCCCCCGCCGGCGATGCCGACGCGATCGAGCCCGATGTCGACGGCCGCCATCTTGCGCCGGTCGATGCCGATCACCAGCAGGACCGGCGCCTGGGCCAGCACCGTGTACCAAGCCGACGCCTCCGGGGTGACGGCCTCGACATCAGCATCGGTGACCGTGCTCTGGGCGAGGTCGGTGAAGGGCTGCTCCCCCGCCGCCCGCCCGGCCACATAGCGGCGCGCGATCGGCATGGAGGCATCGAGCACCGCCTGCTTCGTCTCGGCCGCGCGGATGGCAACCACCCGCCAGCCCTGCCCATTGCCGCCGCTCGAGGCGAACCGCGCGAGATCCAGGATCTCGTCAACATCAGCGTCGGTCACCGCCTGGTCAGTGAACTCGCGGGAGGAGAACGTCGTCCGCATGATGTGCTCGAGATCGGCCATGCGCCGATCCTCCCAGAGCCCGACCTATCGCGTGGGCGGCGGTGGGATGATGGCGCGCAGCTGGTTGAACGGGATCTCGCGATCCAGCTGCGGGTCCTTGGCCAGGCCGAGCACGCGCTCGCCGATGATGCCGCGCTGGATCTCGTTCGTGCCGCCGCCGATGCCCCGGCCCGGGCCGTCCACGACGCCGAACGTGATGGGCGGGTAGTTGAGCTCGCTGGGATCGTCGCCGTGCTTGTCCCACGCGATGACATCGCTGCCGCCGACCTCGTCCACGACGTCATAGGCGTGGCGGATGATCGCCGATCCCGAGAGCTTGGCGATCGACCCGCGGGCCCGCAGCTCGTAGCCGGCATCGACCTCCTGCCGCATCCGCTGGGCCAGGAGGTTGCCGGCGGTGTCGATGGCGTAGAGGTGAGCCATCCGGTCGCGCACCAGCGGGTCGCTCAGGCGCCCGACCTTCCGGGCGAAGGTCAGCACCGACTCATACGAAAGCGGGCGGGTGGCCTTGCGCGCGCTGGTGCCGATCGAGATGCGCTCGTTGCGCAGCATGATGACCGCGGCGGCCCAGCCGCCGTTCTCCTCCCCCACAATCGAATCGGCGGGCAGCCGCACATTGTCGAAGAACACCTCGTTGAACGGGGATTCGCCGCTGGCCTGCCTGAGCGGGCGGACGGTGACGCCGGGGTCCTTCATATCGAGGATGAACATCGTGATGCCGTTGTGCTTGGGCACCGAGTTATCGGTCCGCGCGATGAGCGCCCCGTAGTCGGCGCGCTGCGCGCCGGACGTCCACACCTTCTGGCCGTTGATGACCCACTCGTCGCCGTCCCGCTCGGCGCGGGTGCGCAGCCCCGCGACGTCGGAGCCGGCACCGGGCTCGGAGAACAGCTGGCACCAGACGTGGTCCCCGTTGATCATCTTGGGGATCCAGTACTGCTTCTGCTCCTCGGAGCCGAGGGCCAGCAGCGTGGGGCCGAACATGCCGTGGGAGATTCCGAAGATCCCCGGCGAGACGTAGTCCGCCGCCGCGCGGTTGAACGCGAGCTGATGCTCATCGGATAGGCCCTGGCCCTGGTACGCCTTCGGCCAGGTGATGCCCGAGAACCCGGCATCGAAGAACTGCTTCAGATAGGCCTTCTGCCCCGCGGTCGTGCCGAGGGCGGCGGCGTTATAGGCCGTGGTGTCGCCTTCGCGCACCGCGTTCCCGGCCAGCCAGGCGACGGCGCGCTGGCCGTAGGCCTCGGGGGTGGGGTCATCGGCATGTACAGGGGCATCAAGGTCGGGCATGGGCAGTCCCTTCGCACGGGACCTCAGGCGCTGCCGGGCTTCGTTCGCCTGGGGCCGTCCTCGGCACAGTCCAGAGGAGTGGCCGCTGTCGCAACGTTCCCCTGAGATATACGCCACTGCCGGCGATGCGAGCAAGGGCGGCGCAGCGCGTGCTCCTCATGCAGGAAGAGGGCCAGCCCGTATCCGAGCAGGACAACCACGTGGTTCAGGTAGAGCAGGAACGCCGCTGCCGCCACCGCTCCGGCCCAGGACGCGCCGCCGTAGGCGGCATCGAGGCGTCCCAACAGGCGGATCGACAGGACGTACCCGAGCGTCTGGCCCGCCAGCCAGGAGCCCGCCGCCGCCGAGCTGAGCAGCAGCGGCCCCGCCCCGATCGCCGTCGCGGCGAACAGCCGGTAGATGAGGCACAGCACCCCGGTGGCGCCCGCCCAGATGATGCAGAACGCGACCAGGATCCCGAGCAGTCGCGGGCCCGTCCCGGTGCCGAAGGGATCCTCGAGCAGCGGGCGCAGGACCGTTGCGCCGAGCACGATCGCGCAGGCCGCGATCAGCATCAGCGGGATCGTCAGGAACCGCCCGCGCAGGGTGCGCGACCGGCGCTCGGGGGCAACGGAGAAGCGCTCCAGCGCGCGCACGGCGCCCTCGGCGTAGAGGGAGGCCGGCACTACCGCCACGGCGACGCTGCCCCACGACGCCGAGGCGGCCCCTGCGCCTAGTTGGCGAACGGCGGCGTCGACGCCGAGGGTCCCCGGGACGAACTCCGCCAGGCGGTCGGCCGTGTCGAGCACCGCTGCGCGGCCCAGCACAGCCGCGCCGATCCTGATACCGATAGCCAGCATTGGTATCAGGCCCACCACTGCATAGAAGGTCAGCCCAGCCGCAACGAGCGG
>JAOPVO010000164.1 GCA_025966155.1 Pseudonocardiales bacterium | reverse complement strand
CCGTGGTCGCGCGGGAGGCCGAGCTGTTCCGGTGGTCGACGCGCTCGCCGGACGGGGTCGAGGGCGCCAAGGCATTCATGGGCAAGCGGCCCGGGGAGTGGACGATGAGCAAGCACGCCGACTTCCCGAAGGAGCTCTACGACTCCTGAACTTCCGTTCCATGCCGTTTGTGCGTCGCTATTGACGTTGGGCCGCTGTTAAGCGACTGTTACGGACGCTGTATTGCGTACCGCACCAACGGGAGTGTCGATGACTGACCGCAAGCTCGTGCATGGGGCCCGTCCGCGCCCCGAGCCCGACCACCACGTCGACGCTTCGGTGAGTCACACCTCGGCTCCCTTCCGCAGTCCGTTTGCCACCGCCGCGCCAGTGCTGCGCAGCGGCGCGGGCGGCATCGACCTGCTGGGCGGGACTGAGGCAGCACCGGAGGTCAGCTCGCTGTTGCGGCGGCGCCGCGGCCAGGGCCAGGCCCTCCCGGAGAAGGCCGCCCAGCGGTTCGGCGAGGCGTATGGCAGCGACCTGAGCGCCGTCCGCGTCCACACCGACGGCGAGAGCGACCACATCGCCCGATCCGTCCAGGCCACCGCCTTCACCCACGGCACGGATGTCTACTTCTCCTCCGGCACCTACTCCCCGGGGTCGGCCTCGGGCGAGCACCTCCTCGCGCACGAACTGGCGCACGTCGTCCAGCACCAGAAGGGCGAATTCGGCCCCGCTGGCGGCGGCACCACCATCGGCCGCGCGCACGACCCGGCCGAAGGGGCAGCGGACCGCATGGCGTCCGGGGCGCTGAGCACGATCCGCCGGGCTTTCGAACCCGGCGTGGCGAAGCCCGCGGGTCTCACTCGCAGCGGGCGCGGAGGCGCTCTGTTCCCGGGTCTCACGCGCAGCGGGCGCGGCGGTGTCCTGGCCAACCCCGATGGGGACAGCCTCGCGAACCACAGGGTGGCGGGTGGGGACTTCAAGGGCACGCCGGGCGGCAAGTTCTCAATGGCCTCGGACGAGGACAAGCGCAAAGAAGTCAAGGAGACCAAAGCCGGCGAGACGAAGAAGGAGCTGCACCAGCCTGTCGCCGACCTGGGCGAGATCTACGCCCACAACGAGATGCTCAATGCGGAGTTCCAGCACCAAGTCAAGCAGATCGCCATCGTCACCATCGGTATGCCGGAGTTCCGGCCGGGGGGTGCGATGAAGTCGATCGGACGGACCATGCAGAAGATCGTGGCCGACTACAAGGGCGACACGTCGCGCATTGTCGATATCACGGGCGGATCCATCTACTTCGACTCCGCAACTGACTTGATCCGCGGGTTCGGAGCGGTACGCAGCAACCCGATGTGGAAGGTCGTCCGCATCAAGAACTCCCTGGCCAAGGGCAAGAGCTACGGCGACATCAACATGTCGTTGGAGATGGGCGGCGCCGACTACGAGGTTGAGGTTGACGGCAAGAAGACGATGGAGCACCACGCAGGCTTCATCGTCGAGTTGCAGTTGCACCTCACGCCGATCATCGCGGCGAAGGCGAAGGGCCACAAACAGTACGAGGCACAGCGGGATATCGAGGCCAAGCACGCCAAACAGATCGCGCCCGAAGGCACCAAGAGGGAAGACCACTCGCATTGGGACGATCCCAAGGATGCTGCGAAATGGCAAAGCCTGGAGGACCAGATGATGGCGATCTACACACCGGCCTGGGACAAGATCGGCGAAGACGCCGCCAAGTTCAAGGCGATCTTGGAGATGAAGCCGAAGTAGGCGCGCCGCGCCGCTCGTCAGAGATAGGCCGCTAAGAGCTTCTCCGGGGCGATCCGGCCCAACTTGCGCGTCTCCCTCAGGGCCGCCGCCACGACATGCCGCATGCCGACGGGAAGCTGCTCGTCCGCTGCGTCGTAGGCCGCGGCCAGGACGATGTTCCTGATGTCCCCGCCGGCCATCTCGAGCGCACCGGCAAGGACGGCCACATCGATCGGGTCCTCGTCCGACAGCCCATCCAACTGAGCTAAGTGGTACTGCCAGAGTCGTTGCCTCGTCGCGGAGTCCGGCTCCGGGAACGGCACGATGAATGTCAATCGCCGGGAGAAGGCCTTGTCGAGGTTGCCCCGCAGGTTCGAGGCCAGAACCGTGATGCCGTCGAACTCCTCCATGCGCTGCAGCAGGTAGGCGACCTCCTGGTTGGCGTATCGATCCCTCGCGTCCTTGACCTCCGAACGGCTGCCGAACAGAGCGTCCGCCTCATCGAAGAACAGCACCACGTCTAGCGCCTCGGCGGCTTGGAAGACCTTCTCGAGGTTCTTCTCGGTCTCGCCGATGTACTTGTCGACCACGGCCGACAGATCGACCTGGAATAGGTCCATAGACAGCTGATCGGCCAGGACCCGCGCCGCGAGCGTCTTGCCGGTTCCCGAGCTGCCGGCGAACAGGGCCGTGATCCCGCGCCCACGCTCGGCATAGAGGCCCCGCCGGGCCACGACGTCCCGGTTCTTGGCCCAGCTGACTATGCGTCGAAGCTCCGCCTCGGTGGCCGCCGGGACGATGACGTCGCCGAACCCGACTGCGCCGTGCGACGCCGTGGTAATGATGCGCCCGCCGCTGACCGCGCCGGAGCCGCCGACCCGCCGCGCCGCAGTGCGGAGCAGCGTCCCGGACACCGGCTCGTTCCCGGCGCCCGCCAGGACGCCGGCGAATCTGATCGCCGCCGCGACGTCCTCCGGCCCCAGCCGCAGGGCGCATAGCCCGTCGAGCGTCTCGTCGTCGATGTCCGCCCCGGCGCTTGCCACCCATAGCTCTCGTCGCTCGACGACGCTGAGCGGCGCCGCCTCCACCGTCAAGGGCAGCTCCGGCAGCCACGCCGACTTCCATGGCCGGCTGCCAACCAAGACCACCGGAACGACCGGGTCACGGAGCCGGTCGAAAGCGCCGTGCGGGCCGTCGCCGAGCTCGTCCGCGCCGCTGACGATCAGGGCGCGATCGGAGAGCCCCGCCTCGCGGACTGCAACCGCGACGGCGTCCTCGACCGTGACGCCGCCCGGGCGCATCCGCAGATCGACCGTGAGGCCCGGGATCCCGGCCGCCTGCATCGCCCCTGCGGCAAGTGACGCGCCCGGCGCACCGGGCCGCGCCCGTACCCAGAACATCCGGCCGCCGTCACGCAGCGCGTTCGCCAATCGGGCGGCGCCAGGGACGTCCAATGGCTGGACATCCACGCGCATCGCGTCCACGACCGGGTCCGCCGGCGCGAGACCGGCGATGACGCGGACGACACTGTCCGGAATGCGGATCGTTCGCTCCATCCACGGTTCCGCGGACGACAGATCGACGAGATCGTGGTTGCGCAGCGGCTGGCGATAGCCCAGCCGATGCAGTCCCTCGGCCGCGCTCGCGGCTCCCGACAGCTCCATAGCCAGGGCGACTGTGCAGCGCGCGGCCCCGGGCACGAGGCCGCGCAGCAGGGCGTAGGCCAGGGACACCGTCCCATCCAGCTCGGCCATCGCGCAGGCGAACACGATGGCCCGGTCGGTGTCGTCCAGGCCGAAGGTCTCCTCGATCCTGCGCAAAGCCGCGGACTCCACGAGGAGCACCCGTGGGTCCGCCGCCGCATGGTCTGCGCGCAGGATCTCGACGCAGCTGGCGAGTTGATCTGCGCCGTGGCCGCCGTCTTCCGAAGGGGTTTTACGCCGTCGTTCGGCGGCTGCCGCGATGGCGTCGATCAACTGCAGACGGGAATCCGCCACGCTCGTCCCTGCTGTAGCTGCCGGGTGACGGCCGGCTCCCGCCGACACGCGAGGCCACAATGTCCGCTGTTGGGTAGACAATCGCATCGCCCGGCGACGCAGGCAAGCCGCGAGAGTGGGTGGCACATTTCCACTACGGCCCGCCGGCAGCGCAGGCTCGCCCAGCGGGTCGGCGCAGCCATGGCGGCCGCATGCGGTCGTGCCTCGAAACGTAAACCCGTCCACGGCTTGGCACAGATGCATTCGGACCACATGAGGCCTCTGGCAGTGTCAGGCGAAGTATCACCCCACGCCCCTAAGTCAGATCACGCCACTCGTGGTTTCTGCTGCCCTCGTTGCGGCGGCGAGAGCGGATACGAGCGCCGGACCCGAGACCTCGACTTGCATGTCCATCATGTCCGCATTGACGAATGTGATGTCCGTGATGCCGATGTAGCCGAAAATTGCACGGAGGTACGGCTCTTGAAAATCTAGCGAGTGGCTGGGGGTGCCTGGTCGGTAGTCCCCGCCACGCGCCGACAAGCAGGTCATTGTCTTCCCGAAGAGCATAGGCACCGGTTGGCCGGTCTCATCGAACCGGAAGACGTAGCCCGGCTGCACCAGGCAATCGATGTAGTACTTGAGGGCATATGGAATGCTGAAGTTCCACATAGGAACTGAGATCAGATACGCATCTGCGGCCTTGAATTGCTCGATAAGCAACTCGATCTGCCGCCATGAATCGGCATGATTCCGATCGATGGGCTGCCCTACCAAGAGCGAGTACTTCGACTCGATGTTTTCGCCTGCCACGGCGGGCAGAGCAGTCTTGTAGAGATCGACGACTTCGACCTGGAGATCGACGTGTTGGCGACGAAACTCCTGCAGGAACGCATCAGCCATACTTGACGTGCGTGACTGCTCGCCTCGCGGCGAGGCCATGATGTGCAGCAGCTTCACTTTGCCCCCAGAAACGACTCTGTGTCTCGGGATCCGGAGCTTCACGATAGGGCGAGACCGCGCCGGTGTCACGCCCCGCTGGATCAGCCGGCCACGCGACTTACGCGCGGGGCTCGGCGATGCGGGAGTCAGGGTGGCCGTAGGTGTGCCTGCGCAACCTGGCGAGCCACGCCCGGGCCAGCAACACTTCACCGGCGGATTCGGCCCGCCGACCTCCCAGGCTCTCCGGGCGAATCCCTGCTTGGCGCCGTTTGCGGCCTATGCGTGTGTGC
>JAOPVO010000033.1 GCA_025966155.1 Pseudonocardiales bacterium | reverse complement strand
GCCGTCACGTGGGAGGTCGCGCGGCTGGTCACCGATGCCGGCCATCCACGGGAGGCCCTGGCGCTGAACCGCGCGCTGGTGGAGCAGTTGCGCACCGACCCGGCCCGCCGCCCGCGTTACCTGGCGGCCCTAGTGAACCTGGGTGCCGCGCAGTGGATGCAGGGCGATCTGCCCGGCGCCGACGAGTCGCTGTCGCTGGCCATCAGCGCGGCCGGGACGCAGAGCGACGATGCGATGCGCACCGCGGCGATCGGGAACCTTGCGGTGGTGCGGCGGGATCGCGGCGATTCCGATAGCGCGCTCATTCTCTTCGCCCAGGAGGAGTCGCTGCTTCGGGCCCGCGGCAGCATCTTCGGGCTGCAGGCCAGCCTGGGGAACCGGGCCGATATCGTCCGTCAGCGCGGCGACTACGACGGCGCGCTGGCGCTGATGCGCGAGCAAGAGGAGCTCTGCCGGTCCATCGGCGATGCGGCCGGCGTCGCGCGGGCGCTGGGCGCGCAGGCGGTGGTGCTATCCGACCGAGGCGACATCGCCGGGTCCCTCGCCGCCTTCGCCGCCCATGGCGAGGCGAGCCGTCAAGCCGGGGATCTGCGCGGGCAGGCCGAGAGCCTGATCAATCAGGCCCATTCGCTGCGCGAACTGGGCGACGTTGCCGCGTCGGAGGCGGCGGGCCTGGCCGGACAGGAGATCGCCGTCCGGCTCGGCGACCAGCCCCTGACGGCCCGTGCGCTCGACGCCCGGGCGCGCGGCGCGTCGGCCGTCGGCAACTGGCCCCTGGCGCTCCAACTGGGTGAGGAGGCGGTGCTGACCGGCCGATCCGGCGGCGCCCCCGCAGCTGTGGCCACCTCGCTGTCCGTGGTCGGGACGGCCGCACGCGAGCTCGGCAACCTCGATCGCGCCCGCGCCGCGCATACGGAGGAGCGGGCGCTCTGCGTTCAGCTCAACGACCCCATCGGCGTCGCGCGCTCGGATCTGAATATGGGCCACGTGCTGGTCGCGTCGAACGACCTGCCCGGCGCGCTGGAGCGGTACGCCGCGGCCGATGCCGTGCTTCGGCCGTCCCAGAGCGACCTGCTGCTGTGGCCGCTGCTGAGCACGCGATGGCAGGTCCGCTACAACACCGGCGACGCAATGGGGGCGATCGCCGACCTCCTCGATGGCGCGGACTCGGCTGGTCGGTTGGGGCAGGCGGACTCGCGCACATCCCTGCTGACCCAGGCGTCCACGATGCTGACGCAGATCATCCAGCAGCTCTACTCCACCGGCCGGGGCGCCGAATCGTCCCCGATCTGGACGGACCTGGCCCGCGCCTGCCGGGGGCTCGGCGACGACAACGGCCTCCAGCGTGCCCTCGGCGAGCGGGCGCTGCTCCTGCTGCGCGGCGGGGCCGGGGCGAAGGACGCCGAGGATAATCGGATAGCCGGCGAACTTCTGCTGGAGCAGGAGGAGATCTGCCGTCGCTCGGGCAACACCGCTGGTTTGATCGCCGCGGTCGGCAACCGGGCGATCGCCCTGCGCGGGGCCGGCGACCTGCCCGGTGCACTGGCCTGCCTGGACGAGCAGACGCAATTGGCCCGCTCCATCGGCGACGCCAACGGGACGATCATCGCCGTGGCCAACCGCGGCGACATATTGGGCGCAATGAGCCGCACCGATGAGGCGCTGGCCGCCCTGAATGAGGCTCGCCAGCTCGCCACCCAGTCCGGCCTGACCCCGATGCTCGCCCAACTCGACCAGATGATCGCCGCGCTGCACGCGACCCGCGCTTGACCCCGAGCGTTCAGCTGAACGCTCCGGTGCCGGGAATTGTCGGCGCCCGGGCCTAGCGTCCCCAGCATGCTCTTGGACCAGATGCTCGATACGGCAACGGAAGCTCCGCGTTACGACGTGTGGCAGAGCGTTATCGAACCGGTGCCTCCATCCGCGGAAACCGTGGCGAGCCGCGAATTGGGCGAGCAGATTGTCGCGTTGGCCGGCCGCCTGGCCGCAGGCACCTGCCGCTGGCTGCTGATGGTGGCCAACTTCGAGGCCGGGGAGGGCTTCCACGCCTTCGGCCTGCCCTCGACGGCGGCGTGGCTGTCCTACTCATGCGGATTGTCGAAGCGGACGGCGATGGATCATGTGCGGGTCGGTCGCTACCTCGCCGCATATCCGGAGCTGGCCACCGAGATGTCCGCCGGACGACTGTCCTACTCCCAGGTCCGGGCACTCACGCGCGCGCTCTCACTGCCGACCGCCGACGATGCGCAGCCGGGCCCTGCGCTGCCAGAAGCTGCACCGGCCGGCGCTGTTGCCGGGCCCTCGCTCGCGCTTGTGGCGTCAGGTTCCTCGCGCTGGCCGCTCACTGATCCTGAGGCGCCGCTTGCGTACCTGGCGTCGCTGGAAAACAACGACTACGCCAACGGGCTCATCGGGATCGCCCGGAACGGCACAGTCGCTCAGCTGGAATCCGTGGTGCGCGGGCTACGTACCGTCGAGACTAATGAGGCCGCCAACGCCGGGATCCCGCTGCCCGAGCGGGTGGGGATCGGTTGGAATTCCGATGGCACCTGGCGGTTGTCGGCCCGGCTGCATCCCGAGCGCGGCGCAGTGGTGGACTCCGCGCTCAACCGCATCGCCGAGGCCGAGGGCCTGAACCGGGCCGACGCCTTCGTCCGCTTGGCCGAGATCGCACTCGCCGCATTAAACGATGCCGAGCCCCGAACGCTGCTTGGCGAGGAACGAGCGGCCGTTGTCATCCACATCGACGCGGCGCGGATCCCTCAGCCGTCGACGCTCACCAACCGGGAGCGTTCAGCTGAACGCTCCGATCCCCCCGCGGCCCGCCTCGGCGACGGACCCGGATTGCCCGACTCTGTGGCGCTCCGACTGGCCTGCGATGGCCGAATCCGCACCGTGGCCACCGATCGGGACACCGAGGACCGGGTGCGGATCCTCGATGTCGGCCGGTCGCATCGATTGGCCACTAAGCGCCAGAAGCGGGCACTCATGCTGCGTCAGGGAGGACGGTGCGGACATCCCGGGTGCGCAAACACCCGTGGCCTCGAGGCGCATCACGTCATTCATTGGCTCCACGGCGGCCTCACGGACCTGGACAACCTCGTGCTGCTCTGCCCGCGGCATCACCACGGCCACCACGAAGGCCGATTCGTCATCACGTCACTCGACGGCGGTCAATTCGCCTTCACGCTGCGCGACGGGACGCCACTGCCAGACACGGTCAATGCCGGTCCCCTCATTGCCGGGCTGCAGCCAGTGGAGAACGAGCACGCCGATGTCGAGGATCGAGCGCCGACCACGGAGTGGAGGGGCGAGCGGCTCAACCGTCCCTACGCCGTGGGCGTCCTAGCCCAGCAGCGTCCGCCGGCGGCCTGATACCAGCGGCGGGCTGATATCCGACCGCGGGCTTAGTGCGGCAACGGGCTGAGAGCGATCGACGGCTGGCTAAACGCGGACGGGCTCGAAGCCGGCGCGGGCCAGCAGTGCCGGCAGTGACTCCGCGGCACCGACGTTGATGGATTGCGCGCTATCGGGCAGGTCGGCCCACTCGACGAGCAACGGGTTGCGCTTGGCCTGATCGTCGCGCCTCGCGCCGTGGGTCCAGCCCGCTGCCCGTCGGTCGGCGAGCCAGCGGTCGTGGTCGCGGCGGGCGATCGTCTTGACCTCGCGAGCAGTGAAGACCGTCGTCGGCGCGCCCCATCGGCGCAGGGGAATCAGCTCGCATGACAGCTGGCTCAGAGTCTCCAGGATCCCGTCGACCTGCTGGCGGCTCGACTCGCGCTCGGCGTCGGCCAGGTCGGCCCAGGGCCGGCCCATCGAGCTGCCGGTGTCGGCGCGAGCGAGGTAGTCCTCGTGCAGGCCGCGGGCCAGCTGCTCCCGCAGCCCCGCATCGACGGCCTCGGCGCTGCAGGTCCGGTCCAGGAAAGGGAAGGTCGTCATCCCCGGAAACGGCGAGGTGGCCGCTGAAGCCTTCGCTAGGTCCACCGTCAAGGGCATAGCAGACGCCTTGGCGGCAGTCGCTTTCGCCGCAGTCGCTTTCGCTGCATTCGCCTTGGCTGCAGTGCGCTTCTCTGCGGGCGTCCGGCGAGCGGGCGATCGAACAGGGGCAGCCGTCTGGAACACCACCGCCGGCGCCGCTGTCTTGGATTTGGCCTTACTTGGGCTGCTGCCCAGCAGCGAGGCGAGGCCGGCGGCGGACTTGGTGCGCACCACGATCGGCATCGAGCGCGGCCGCATCGCCTGGTGCAGCAGCAGGGCCGCGGACAGCGCGAGCGACTCCTCCTCGAACGCCACGGCGGCCCACGTCGGCGGATCGGTGCGCAGCATCTCCAGCAGGCCATCGACAGCCTCGGCGCTGGGCGCGTCCATATCCAGGTCGAGCAGGATCGGCTCGCACACCTCGGCGATCGCCGGGTGCTGCATCCGCAGCGCATGCCAGCGCCCCGAGGCGGACCGGTCGATCACCGTCAGCCGAAGCGGCCCCTGCGTCGCGAAGGAATCCTGGGCCCAGCGCTGCGCGGCGGCGATCACCAGGCTGCGCCCGAGCTGGCCCAGTCCGATCACCATCGGCCGGTCGCCCA
>JAOPVO010000138.1 GCA_025966155.1 Pseudonocardiales bacterium | reverse complement strand
ACCATCAAGGACACCGCCACCGACGCCGCCGCCACCGTCGCCGACCAGAGCCGCACCGCCGCCGCAGACGTCACCGACCAAGCCAAGCAATCCAAGACCGACGTCCAGGCCGCCGGCTAGCAAACGGGCCCAGACCCCTATCCAAGGCAGCGAACTTCGCCTACTGCATAGCCTGCTCTATCGGTGGCGAGGTTGCTGCCAGACGCCAGAGCCCATAGCGCCACAACGCCACAACGCCAGGGCGAGCGAGTGCGGCGGCTCCGGGGCCGCTGCTTAGCCATCCGGCGATAGACGCTCGACATCACGCTGCTCGGCCAGCCGACCCCGTCCGGCGCACGCGCCCGGGGCGCGAAGCGCGGCCGTCCTGCGGTGAGTTGACGTAACCACGCCTCGTGGTCAATACTTAGGCAAATGCCTAGGTATGAGGACCGGCTCGACGCGGTGCTCCGCGCACTCGCGGATCCGACGCGCCGAGCCCTAGTGGAGCGGCTGGCGAAGTCGCCGGCCGTCGTCACCGAACTCGCGGCGCCGTTCCCGATGGCGCTGCCTTCGCTCATGCAGCACCTGCGCATTCTCGAGAGCTCGGGGCTGGTCACGTCGCAGAAAGCGGGGCGGGTCCGCACCGTCAGCCTGCTGCCGGGCGCTCTCGACGTCCTGCACCTGTGGCTCGGCGAGCAGCGAACGCCGGGAGAACGCCAAGCCGATCGGCTCGGCATCCACCTCGCCCGCACCCACCCGGAGGAACCCTGATATGACCCGCGTTCGCATGAGCCTGTTCGTCTCGCTGGATGGCTACACCGCGACAACAGGTGTGACCTCCGAACATCCGATGGGCGAAGACTGGGAGCGACTAACGGCGGCCTACGCGGCCACCCGCACATTCCGCGAGCGCGTCTTCGGCGATACAAGCGGGGCCGGCACAACAGGTGTCGACGAAGCGCACGCCACGGCCTTCTTCGACGAGATCGGCTCGGAGATCATGGGGGCGTCCATGTTCGGCCTGCACGTGTTCCCCGACGATCCGGATTGGAAGGGCTGGTGGGGCGACGAGCCGCCGTTCAACGCCCCGGTGTACGTGCTGACCAGCACGGCGCCCCGTCCGCCCATCCCGATGCAGGGCGGCACGACCTTTCACTTCCGCGCCGGCGCCATCGAGGACGTGCTGGCCGAGGCCACCGAGGCGGCCGGCGGATTGGACGTGCGCGTCGGAGGCGGGGTCCGCACTGCGCAGGCCTTCCTGCGGGCCGGCCTGGTCGACGACCTGCACGTCATGATCGCGCCGATCCTCCTGGGCCGCGGCACTCGGCTGTGGGACGGCCTGAGTGGACTTGAGCTCACTCACAAGGTCACGGCCGAAGCGGCCGAGAGCGGGACCATCCACATGACCTTCACCCGATAGGACGCGATGACTGCCGAACGTCGACTCGCCCGCGCGGAATTCACCTTGATCCGCGAGTACCCCGCTGCCGTCCACCGCGTATGGGCAGCATTCTCGGAGGAGAAGGAGAAGAGAAGCTGGTGGGGCGCCGACGACGCCATCGAGCCGGGCGAGTGGCAGTTCGATTTCCGGCTTGGCGGGCGCGACGTCGCCGAAGGAAGATTCCACGACGGCCCGGTCTCGCGGTACGAGGCGACGTACACAGACATCGTCGAGCATGTCCGGATCGTCACCACATACGACATGTGGCTCGACGGGATCCACATGTCAACATCCGTGGCCTCTCTGGAGTTCGAGGCGGTCGGCGACGGCACGCGGTTCACCCATGTCGAGCACGGTGTCTTCTTCGACCAATTCTGGGCGGACGGACCACAGCGCGAGACCGGCAGCCTCGGGCTGCTCGACGCATTGGGCAGCTACCTGTCCTAGGGCGTCCCGGGACTGTCGCGCCATTGTTCGCGACGGGTCCGGCGCCCGCGCTCAGGATCCGGCGCGTACGACGTCCCCGGCTAGGGACGCAAGGTGCCGGCCGGGAATCGATCCGTTCGCGCGGCGACCGTTCCGGCGCCGGTTTCCGCGTCCCAGGTATAGACGGTCCTGCCGTCGATGAGGACGTGCTCGGCACGGGTGTCGGAGTCGACCGGGTCGCCGGACCAGATGACGATGTCGGCATCCCGGCCGGGGCGAAGCGATCCGATGCGCGCGTCCAGGTGCAGGATCTCCGCCGGCGCCAGGGTTACGGCCCTGTGTGCGGCGCTCCGGTCGAGACCCTCCTTCACCGCCAGCGCGGCCTGCAGCGTGAGCATGTAGATCGGCACTTCTGGGTGGTCGGTGGTCAGGGCGAACCTAACGCCGGCCCGGTCCAGGACGCCCGGGGTGGCGCCGGAGTGGTCGGCGAGCTCGAGCTTCGCGCGCGCGGTGACCAGAGGCCCGACCAGTACGGGGAGGTCCCGTTCGGCGATCACGTCCACGATGCGCTGGGCCCCGGTGCCGTGGTTGATCACCAGATCGAGGCCGTACTCCTCGGCGATGCGGATAGCGGTCGCGATGTCGTCGTGGCGGTGGACGTGCACCGCCCATGACGTCTCCCGGCGCAGAAGCCGGGCCAGCGCATCCAGGCGCAGGTCCCGGCCGAACGGGCTGTCGCTCCGGCTGGCCTCGTCGCGCCGGGCGGCGTACACCCGGGCGTCCTCGAGGGCCTGGCGGATCACGTAGGCGGTGCCCGGGCGGGTCATGGGGAGCAGGCCCTTGGCGGCGTACGTCACCTTCGGGTTCTCCCCGAAACCGGATTTCAGGCCGAGCGGCGAGCGGATGACCTGCTCGTCGACGGTCCGCCCGCCCCAGGTCTTCATGGCGACGGTCTCCCCGCCCAGGGGATTGGAGCTGCCGGGCAGCACGACCACGCTGGTGATGCCCCCCGAAAGCGCATCGCGGAAGGCGCTGTCCTCGATGTCGATCCCGTCCACGGCCCGCAACCCGGAGGTGTCGGGGCTGGAGGTGTTGTTCAGGTCGTCGCCCTCGGTGCCGTTGACGTCCTCGTGGATGCCGACGTGGGCGTGGGAGTCGAATAGCCCGGGCAGGACCCACTTGCCGCTCGCGTCGATGATGCGGGCGCCGTCGGGGATCGGCACGGAGTCCCCCACCGCGGCGATGCGACCGTCCTCTATGAGCACCGTGCCCACTGGGATCGGCGCCGAGGAGATGGGCAGAACCCGGCCCCCGACCACCGCGACGAACCTCGGACGGCCTGCATCGTCGCTGCTGCTCATCGCAGCCGCCTACCCAGGGCGGCGGCTGGTCATTCGACGGCTGCTGCGGCGGCCGGCACCTCAACCTGAGAGGTGCGAGGCTCTGATAGCGACTATGGCTATGTCATCGCGCGGGTTCTGATCCTGGAATTCGAGGAGGTCGGCCAGGACGCCGTCGACCAGGGTCGATGCGGTGCCGAGGTGGCCGAGGGCCGCTTGGGCCAGCCGCTCGTCGCCGAAGAATCCGTTCGCGCCGCGGCCCTCGGTGACCCCGTCGGTGAACAGCAGCAGGGTCTCCCCGGGCTCCAGCACGGCGCGCTGCGTCTGGTACCGCGGCTCGTCGAACACCCCGACGAGCGCCCCGGGCTCGCCCAGCGGCTCGCATCCGCCCCCGGGCCGGAGCCGCAAGGGCAGCGGATGGCCCCCGGTGCTGAAGCGGATCCGCCATTCGCCGTCGGCATGGGACAGGCGCAGCAGTGCGGCGGTGAGGAAGCGGCCGTCCCGTTCCCGCAGCAGCACCTCGTTCAGGATGGTCAGAGCCTCGGACGGCTCGTCCGCCGCGATGCAGGCGGCCCGGATGGTGTGGCGGGCCAGCGAGGTCAGGATCGCCGCCCCGACGCCTTTGCCGCAGACGTCGCCGATGGCCACCACCCAATCGTCGGCCGCGACCTGGAAGACGTCGTAGAAGTCGCCCCCGACCTCGGTGCCGTCCCCGGCGGGGCGGTAGGCGGCGGCGACATCCAGGCCGGGGACGCGGGGGGGCGCGGGTGGTATCAGGGTCCGTTGAAGCGCCTGCGCCATGGCATCGGCGCGGTCCTTGGCCTGCTCGGCCCGCTCCCGGGCGAGGAGCAGCTCGCGCTCGTACTGGCGGCGCGCTGTTGCGTCGAAGACCGCGGTCAGGATCGCGCCGGATTCCGCAACGGAGTTCACCAGCACCGGCACCCGATCGCCGTCGGCGCGGACCAGGTCGAAGGCGATCTCCCGGACGCTGCCGTGCATGTGGAGCATCGGCGCGTAGTGGGTCTCGTGGTAGATCCGCCCGCCGCCGGACAGCAGGGAGGCGAAGGTGCGCACGCCGACCAGATCCTCCCGGCGATAGCCGGTGAGATCCAGGAACGTCTGGTTCACGCGGGTGATCAGCCCGGACGCGGTCAGGGCCAGGTACCCGCACGGCGCGCGGTCATAGAGGGCCTCGGCATCGTCCGGACCGGGCGGCGCCGTCGGCGCCGACAGCTCGAAGCTCATAGCGAAGCCGGGGCGCCTGGCCGCGCGAACGATGCGATCGCGGCCGTCGTGGCCGCCGGCTCGCTCAGATGCGGGCAATGACCGGTCGCCCGGAGCAGCACAAGCCGGGCGTCGGGCATCGCATCGCGGACGAACTCACCGACGGCCACCGGGGCGATCGCGTCGTCCGTGCACTGGAGGATGAGCGTCGGGACCTGCACGCGCGGGAGGTCCGACCGGCTGTCGGAGAGGAAGGTGGCGCGGGCGAACCGGGCCGCGATCCTCGGGTCAACCCGGCAGAAGCTCTCCTCGAGCTCCGCGGTGAGCTCCGGCCGGTCGGCGTTGCCCATGATCGCCGGCGCCATCGCGCTGGACCACCCCAGGTAATTGCCGTCCAGGGAGGAAAGCATGTCCTGGATGTCCTCGGCCGTGAAGCCGCCCACGTACGGCCCGTCGTCTATGTACCGGGGCGACGGGCTGACAAATACCAGCTTGGCGAACCGGTCGGGCGCGGCGATCGCGGCGAGCGCGGCGATCATGGACGAGACGGAGTGGCCGACCAGGATCACGTCCCGAAGATCGAGTCCGGTGATGATGTCGAGGACGTCCTGCGCGTACCCGTCCAGGGTGCGGTGCCGCTCATCGTCGTACGCGGAGGGGTCGGAACCACCCGAGCCGACATGGTCGAACAGGATGACCCGGAAGTCGTCCTCGAATGCCGGCGCCACCAGCCGCCACATGTGCTGATCGCAGCCGAAGCCGTGCGCGAACACCATGGGCTGCCCATCCGGTTGTCCGGATTCGACGATGTTGAACCGCCGGGCGATCTCCACCGCCACAGCCTAAGTCCTGACTGACCCGGAGCCCTCCGGGGAGAGGCGGACCACCTCATCAGAAGTCACCGCCGCCGAAGTCACCGCCGAAATCACCGCCGCCGAAATCACCGCCGCCGGCCCAGTCGCCGCCATCCGCGCTCCCGCCGTCGAATCCGCCGGACCCGTCGGATGCGTCGTCGAAGCCGCGCTCGTACGCGGCCTCGGTTCCATAGCCGCCACCCATCAGACCGAACCCGCCGCCAAGGGCGTACCCCAGGCCGCCGAAGGCCAGTGCGCTGATGGCGGTGCTCTGCCAGAACGGCTGCGCGTACCAGCCGCCGGGGATGTAGCGACTGCCGTAGTAGCCGCCGCCGAAGTAGTTGCCCGCGCCTGGGCGATAGCTGCCGTATCCGGTATATGTCTGCCCGTCGACCTCGACGTCCTGGACCCCACTCACCTGCGGCGCGCCCGTCGGCGCAGGCGGCATCGGATCGGGTCCAGGGTCCAGGCCGAGCCGCCGGCGAACGACGCGAGCGGCCTCGATTCCCTCGATGGCCGTTCGCTTCGCCTGCGCGAGTACCTCAGGCGAGCCTGACGACGAGTCCAACAGGGCGCCGGTGGCGGTGAATCGCTCGCTCGCGTCAGCGAGCGCCTGGCGGGCGATTCGGTCCTCGCCCGGGTCCAGCAGCGAGACGTCGCTTCCGAGGCGACCGTGCAGCGATTCGACCTCGGCCTGCAACCCGCGGACCTCGTCCCGGGTCGTGCGCCCCCGGCGACGCCGACGGCTCATCACATAGCCGGCGAGTACCACGAGCAGCACAAGAACGAGCAGCAGCTCTTGGCCGCCGCCGGAGCCATTGCCGGTCGGCGCAGGTGGGGCAGCGCCTGAATCGCTGGAACCGCGCGACGCTGCGGTTCTTATGCCGGCGATCGCATTCCGCAGAGCCAGCTGGACGTCTACGCCCTGCGTCTGGGAGTTCCGCACGATGTCGCGAGCACCGCCGGATGACAGCGGCGCCTGGGATCCCTGGGCGGCGCCCAGTTCCTCGCCGACAAGGACGATCACGACTGCCGCAGCGTCCCCCAGGCTCTGCCCCACGTCGGCGGCCGTGCGGTCGGGCGTCCCGTCGAGCGCCCGTCCCGGCAGCACCGCGACGTAGATGTGCGATGCCCTGCCGATCGCGTCGAGCAGACCGGCCGCGTCGACCTTGGAGCGGGCCTCGCTGTCGTCGGCCACGACGACCTGCGACGACTGCAGCGCGCGCGCGATCTGCGCTGCACTGTCGTAAGGGGCGGCCCCTGCGACCGCCGCGCCTACGAGCTGAGCGCCGAGCAACGCCGCGGCCCCGATCGCCGCGATTGTCCGAGTACGAGTTCCGCGCAGCATCGCCTAGGCGTACCGCTTGCCTCCGCGCGCTAATCACGCGGATGACCGCCGCCGTGAGCGGCCTCGAAGGCCAACCGCCGCGGCCCCCAAAGGCGGGACAGTTCAGGACGGCTGAAATGGGTCAACGGCAGCTACTGTGCGTGCGTGGACGCCTCCGCGAACGCCGCCCCGATCGGCGAATTCGGCATCGGCGCCCACGTGTGCTGGGTCGTCGACGACGCGGCGGGCTACACCGCGGACGCTGCTGCTCTGCTCGAGCACGGCGTCCGGCTGGGCCAGAGGCCGATCGCGTTCGGACCCGAGCACAGCGCCGCGCTGGCGGAACTGGATCTCGAGGGACTCATCCGGCTCGACCCCTACGTCGCGGTCCTCGATGGCGGCTCCCTTGACGCCGACACCATGCTCGCTATGTTCCGGGAGCAATCGGCTCTGGCGAAGTCCCAGGGCTTCTCCGGGCTCAGGGTCGTGGCCGACATGGATTGGACGCGTCCAGCCCAGGCCGGGACCGCATCGATCGTGGCCTTCGAGTCGCTGCTCGACCGATTGGTTCATGTTCTGGCTGCCACCGTGGTGTGTGCCTACCGTCGCTCGTCCTTCGACGCCGACGCAGTCGATGCGTTCCTTATGGTCCACCCACAGCAATCGGGGCGCGCCGACCCGCCTGCGCTGCGCTTCGTCGCGACCGGCGTCGACGCCTGGAAGCTGGCCGGGGAGCTCGACCGGGCCGCGGCCACCATGATCGCCGCCGCCTTGGCCGCTGCGGCGTGCGCCGAATCGGACTGCGTGCTCGACGTGAGCGAGCTCAGCTTCGTCGACGTGGCGGGCATGCGGGCCATCGCAGACACCGCCCGGGCGGCGGGCGCCCGGATACAGCTGCGCGGGGCGACGGCGGCACTGCGCCGGTACTGGCGGCTCGCGGGCTTCGACGACGGTTTGCTGGAATCGAGCCCGACCGAGCCTGGGCGCAGCGCCGCAACCGGCCCTACGGGATGAGTGTCGACGCAGCCGATGTCGTCGCGTCGCAGGCCGCGATCACAGCCGAGCTGGCCGCGGCCAACGCAGCCGCGAGGACCGCCGCCGCCGCACGCAGCGCCCGATCCGCCCGGGCGAGCGCAGCCAGCCTGGCCGCCGGCGGGGTGGCCGATACCGCCGCCCGCGCCGTCGCCGCGGTGCAGTCCGAAGCAGACGGTCTGGCCTGGGCAGTCGCATCAGCGGCACTGGACGCCGCGACAATGGTGTTCAAGTCGATCGCGCCAGGCGGACATGCCGCTGCCGCGCGCACTGCGCTCGAGGTCAAGGCGACAGTGACCGCAGCGGCGGTCGCGAAGGCCGAGCAGACCGCCGTGGCCGCCGTTCTGGTGGCGCGGGCGGTCGCGGCTGCCGCCGATGCCGTAGCCGCGACAACTGCGGCGGCCGCCGACGCCATCGAAGTCGAGGTCCGCGAGGCGGCGCTGGCCATGCGCGCCCTCACCGCAGCCACCGCCCAGCAGCTTGCCGCCAACACCGTCCAAAGGGCCGCAGCCCTCGCCCTCGCCACCCAGGCGGCTGCCGCCGCCGCCGATCGGCTCCACGCCGCCCAGCACGACCGGACCGTGGCCCACGCCCTGCAGAAAGCCATGCTGACTGAGCTGCCGGACTCCCCCAGCCTCCAGATGGCGGCCCGCTACCACGCAGCCGCGGAGCAGGATCAGGTCGGCGGGGACTGGTACGACGCGGTTGCGCTGCCCAGCGGCGCCACGCTGGTGGTGATCGGCGATGTCATCGGCCATGACATCGTCGCGGCTGCGACCATGGGCCAGTTGCGCAACATGCTGCGGACCCTGGCCTGGGACCGGGACGAGGCGCCGTCGGCGATAGTGACGCGCCTCGACCGGGCAATGCGCGGTCTGCGCATCGACACCATGGCCACGATCATCCTTCTCAGCATCGACGCACCGGATCCGGATCCGAACACGGGCGTCCGCACGGTGCGGTGGACCAACGCCGGCCATCCCGCGCCCGCGCTCCTGCACCGCGATGGCACCGCGGTGCTGCTCGACGACAGCACCGACATCGTGCTCGGAGTCCGACCGGACACACCGCGCCGCGACCTCCTCTACGCGGTACCGCCGGGCGCGACTTTGGTGCTGTATACCGATGGCCTGATCGAAACCCGCACCCAGGACCTGCGAAGCGGCCAGGAACGCCTGCTCGCGACGCTTCGCACCAACCACCGCCTCGACCCTGACGAGCTCGTCGATGCAGTGCTCGCCGAGCTGGTCGCCGAGCTGGTCGCCGAGCGCACCATGGACGACGTCGCCGTTATTGCCGTCCGGTTCCGGGATGCACCGTGATCCCGCCGAGGAGCTCAACGGCGCCGTGAGGAGACGCGGTGAGCGGCGCGCCCACAGAGCATCGGCACGCGGCCGCGTTCTACGCCTCCGACGAGCAGTTCCGCTCGCTCATCGTGCCGTTCGTCGAGGAGGGCATCGCGGCGGGCCAGCCGGTCATCCTCAGCTACGGCGAGCGCAAATCGGCGCTGCTGCGCGGCTGGCTGCGCGAGCCGTCCCGAGCGGTCTTCCAGGGCGGGACCGGCGTGTACGCCACACCGGCCGCAACGATCGCGGCGTATGGGCGCCTATTCGCCGAGCACGTCGCGGCGGGAGCCACCGGCATCCGGATCGCCGGCGACGTCCCGCATGAGGGCAACGGGGGGCGCTTCGACGGTTGGGACAGATACGAGTCCGCCGTCAACGTTGTGTGGCAGCACCTGCCGGTTCGCAGCCTGTGCCTGTACGACGCCGCGACCGTGCCCGCGGCAGTGCGGGACGTCGTCGAACGCACGCATCCCCACCTGGTCGGTGCCGCTGGCGGCCCGCGCGCCAACTCCAGGTACCAGGAGCCGTCGGTGTTCATCGGGCGGCCCGCACATCGCGATCCGCTGGAGTCATCGCCGCCCACGGTCGAGCTCGCCGATCCGACACCGGCCCAGGCTCGGCACGCCGTTCGCCGCACCGCGCGAGGCCATGTGGGCGACGGGGCCCTGGAGGACCTGGAGCTCGCTGTCTCCGAGGCCGTCGCCAATGCGTCCGTGCACGGTCGCCCGCCTGTCACATTCCGTGCATGGGTCGTGCCAGGTCGAGTGCTCGCGCACGTGCATGACACAGGCCAGGGACCGGGCAACTACCTCGCCGGGCTCATCGCCTCGCCTCCCATCGGGCAGGGCGCCGGAATCGGGTTATGGATCTCCCATCAACTGGATCTCGACATCGACCTGATCCGCGAACCTGGCGGTTTCACTGTTCGCATAGGCGCCACCGCGAAACCTGGCCCTCATGCTCCAGCGGCTGGGTAACCAGCATCGCCCGCTGTGGGCAGCACGGTCCGCGGCTCATGCGATCCATAGTGCGCTGGCTCCACCGCGACGCGTGGGCCGTGTCAGACGTTTCGGGCTGCGGCGTCGCTGGCCTGCCGGTCGGCGGCAGCCCCCAGCCGGACATGCTCCGCGTGGTAGACAGCCTCATCGAGCAGCGCCGCGACATGGTCGTCGAACAGGGCGTAGGAGATGGTCCGGCCCGATCTGGTCGCGCTCACGAGGCCCATCATGCGCAGCAGCCGCAGCTGATGGGATACGGCGGACTGCTCGAGCCCGACAGCAGCGACCAGGTCGGTGACGGTCGAAGCGCCGTGGCGCAGGCAGGAAAGGATCATCAGCCGGCTCGGGGCGGAGAGCGCCTGCAGGGTCTCGGCCACCGCGGCAGCGCCGGCCGCGTCCAGACGTGCAGGCGGCGCGTCCCGGTCGGTGCGGTGGGCCATACGCCCACCCTAGACGCAAGCATCACATGAACATCTGATCATGTGATAGCTAGTCTGGGCGAGTGACATCGACTCTCGCACCGCCCAGCATGCGGCCGTCGCTGCTTCCACGGTCCGCGGGGTGGCTCGCCCTGCCCGAGGTGCGCTGGGCCGCGGCGTCGACGGGGCTGTTCGGCGTCGGCGGGGCCCTCCAGCTGGCCGGCGCGCCGGCGTGGGCCTGGTGGGCGGCTTACCTCGCCTGCTACGTGACGGGCGGCTGGGAGCCGGGACTGGCCGGGCTGCAGGCGCTGCGCGACCGGACCCTCGATGTCGATCTGCTGATGGTCGTCGCGGCGATAGTGGCCGCGGCCATCGGGCAGGTCCTCGACGGCGGGCTGCTGATCGTCATCTTCGCCACCTCCGGCGCGCTGGAGGCGCTGGCGACCAAGCGCACCCGCGACTCCGTGACCGCGCTGCTCACCCTCGCGCCTGAGCATGCGACGGTTCTCCGCGCGTCGCGGGAGGAAGTCGTGGCAGCCGATGCGCTCGTCGTTGGCGATGTGATCGCGGTGCGCCCGGGCGAGCGGATCGGCGCGGACGGCGACGTCATCGACGGGGCGTCGGAGGTCGACCAAGCCTCGATCACCGGCGAGCCGATGCCCGCGGTCAAGGAGCCCGGGTCCTCAGTGTTCGCCGGAACCATCAACGGAACCGGCTTCCTGCGGGTCCGGGTGTCGCGGGCCGCGCACGACTCCGTCGTCGCCCGCATCGTCGCGATGGTCGAGGAGGCCTCGGCCACCAAGGCGACGACGCAGCTGTTCATCGAGCGGATCGAGCAGCGCTACTCCATAGGCATGGTCGCAGCCACCGTCGCGCTGTTCGCCGTGCCGTTGGCCGCCGGGGCCGAGCTGGAGCCGACCCTGCTGCGGGCGATCACTTTCATGATCGTCGCCTCGCCCTGCGCGGTCGTGCTGGCGACGATGCCGCCCCTGCTCTCGGCGATCGCCAACGCCGGCCGGCACGGCGTCCTCCTTAAATCCGCCGTCGTCATGGAGCAGCTGGGCATCACCGACACCATCGCCTTCGACAAGACCGGCACGCTCACCAGAGGCACGCCGCACGTCGTCGCCATCGACGTCCTGCCTTCCTGGGCCGCCGCCCCGGATGAGGCGGTAGGGCTCGCCGCGGCGGCCGAGCGGCCTAGTCAGCACCCCATCGCGGCCGCCATCGTGGCCGCGGCCCTCGAGCGTGGCATCACCGACATTCCCGAGGCGCAGGGCTTCGTCTCGGTCCCCGGCCGGGGAGTGCGGGCCACGGTCGGCGGCCGCGCGATCGAGGTGCTTGCACCGGCCGCCTTCCGAGACAGCACCGGCGCATCGAGCCCGGACGTCGACCGGCTCGTGAGCGCAGCCGAGCAGGCTGGGCGGACGGCGGTCGTGCTGGTCGTCGATGCTCAGCCGGCGGGGGTGTTCTCGACCGAGGACCAGACCAGGCCCGACGCCGCCCGCGCCGTGCAGGCCGCCCGCGCCGCAACCGGCCGCACGCCCGTGCTGCTCACCGGCGACAACGAGCTCGCCGCCCGGCGGCTGGGGCACAGCCTCGGCATCGAGGACATCCGCGCCGCTCTGCTGCCCGACGGGAAGGCCGCCGCCGTGGCCCAGCTGCAGGCCCAAGGCCGGCGCGTCCTGATCGTCGGCGACGGCGTCAACGACGCACCCGCCATGGCCGCCGCCCACATCGGCATGGCCATGGGGCGCACCGGCTCCGACCTGGCCCTCGAGACCGCCGACGGCATCATCGTCCGCGACGACCTCGCATCGGTCGCCACTGTCGTTCAGCTCTCCCGCCGGGCCCGCCGCGTCGTCGGGGCCAACCTCGCCATCGCCGGAACCGTCATCGCCGCGCTGGTTACCTGGGACCTGCTCGGTACGCTCCCGCTCCCGCTCGGGGTAGCCGGCCACGAAGGATCCACGGTCATAGTCGGCCTCAACGGCCTGCGCCTGCTGCGCAACAAGGCGTGGCGGACGGCCGACGTTGCTCCCGCCCAGTAGCCCCGTCGGAGAAGGAACCTCGCTGGGTCCAGGCGGCTACCGGTCAGCGTGCTTTCGTATGGCCGGGGGCGTTCTCGCTGTTTCCTGGGCCGTTGGGGTCGTGCCCGGGGACGTTCCCGGTGTTTCCTGGGTCGCCCAGGTCGCGGTCCGGCGGCTGGGTGCCGCCTCCCGTGGCGCCGACATCGGCACCCGTCACAGCGGGTTCAGTAGCGGCTTGGTCGCTGCTGCCGCTGTCGGCTGATGGGCTCAGCCCGACGACCATGACGTCGCCGCCCGGCGCCGCGCCGGTCCCGTCGACCGGCACCACGTCAGCGGCTGCCGCCGTGCCGGCCGGACCGCCATGGGGCGGGGCGATGGTGTTCGCGGCCGGGGAGACCGTGGGGCGGGGCCCCGCGCCGGGACCGGTCGCGGGTGCGCCGTCCAGGGCGATCCGCCATGCGCCTACGACCACCATGACCAACAGGGCGGCCGCGACGGCGACCGGCCATAGCCAGCCAGGCTTCCGTGGCCGGGCAATGACGCCCGTGGCACGGTCGTCGTCCGCCGCGCCGAAGCCTGCGGGCGCCTCGCGCAGATCCAGCACGGCGAGTCGTGATGCGACATCCGCGGCGGTCGGCCGCGCCGCCGGGTCGCGGGCGACCATGTCGGCCAGCAGCTGCGCCAGCGCCGCCGGGAGCTGCGCGGG
>JAOPVO010000099.1 GCA_025966155.1 Pseudonocardiales bacterium | reverse complement strand
CGTGCAACGGCAGTCGCCGTTGGATCGAGCTCACGTGAACGACGCCGGAGTGCGATGTCAGCGGCGATGAAGCCCACGTCCGGATCCACATCGGCGGGCCAGGAGCGGGCGGTGGTCAGGACAGTGGCGCCGGCTTCGCGCAGTCGGCGCACGCCGGCGGCGCCGGTGCCCCGGCTGCCTCCGGTGACGAGAGCGCGGCGGCCGGTCAGATCCTCTGGAATGGTCATGGGCCGACCATGCGATCTACCCCTGGGGGAGGGTCAAGCACGCGAGGCTGGGCGATCGTCGGCGTGATGGCCTTGATGCCTTCCCGGACGATCCTCCTACGATGAGGCCTGAAACCCGCTTACCCGAAGGAAGCATCGTAATGACGACCACGCGCGAGACCCGAATTGCCGGGCAGGACTTTGCCGGATGCAATGAACTGCGCGCTAGGGGTTGGGCGTAGTGACCGCCACGGACGGTCCGGCCCAGCGCCATGCGAGCGACGCGGCGCGATTCACCGAGTTGGTCGAGTCGGCCTCCGTCGGCGTCTGGGCCCGTCCCAGTCCCGTAGCGGGATGGACTGCGTTGGATGTCGTCGGGCATCTGGTCGAGTGGTCCCGCGGCTTCCTGGCCGGCGCCGGTATTGAGCTAGCGGCGTTGCCTGTCGAGGCCGACCCAGCCGGGGCGTGGACTCAGCACGTCGCCGACATTCAGTCCATCCTCGACGATCCGGACGGGCGGATGCTCAGCAACCCGCATACCGGCTCGATGCCCGTGGATGTGGCGATCGACCGGTTCTACACCGGCGATATCTGGATGCACTCCTGGGACCTCGCGCGGGCGCTCGGCCGCGAGATCGACCTCGGCGATCAGCGGTGCAGCGACGCGCTCGCCGCGATTCAGCCGATCGAGCAACTGCTGCGCGACAGCGGGCAGTACGGCCCAGCGGTATTGGTCCCCGACGACGCGTCCCCGCAGACCAGGCTGGTCGCCTTCATCGGGCGCGATCCAGCCTGGCAACCCGGCCGCGGCCCAGCCTAGATGTGTGCGCCCGGCTGAACTGGGACCGTGCTGATTCCTCTCCTGGTGCCGGGTCCGTGTCCTGCAACGTCTGACTTTCAAGCGGACAGCGGCCGCCGTGCCGATGAGGGCGTGGGCGGCACCGCTGGGTCAGGCCGTGATCGTTCGTGCGAGGCGGAGGCCCAGGTCGTCGAATGCGGACTTGGGGTTGGTCTTGCGTCGGACCCCGACCCGGCAGTTCCAGTGCGGGTCGCTCCAGCCGCCGCCTCGGATGATGCGGTACGAGCCGTACACCTCCACGTCGTAGCGATCCCAGCACCATTCCCAGACCCCGCCCAGGGTGTCGAACAACTGCCAGGCATTGGGCGTCTTCTGCGCAACCGGGTGCAACTCCTCCTGCGAGTTCCCTGCGTACCAGGCGATGTCGTCCAGGTTGCCGTAGCGAGGGCCGGTCGAGCCTGCCCGGCACGCGAGCTGCCATTCGGCATCGGTGGGGAGGCGGTATCCGTTCGCCCGCCGGTCCCACGACACGCACCAGTCATCAGCTGCCGGCTCGTCGTGCGGAGTCCAGGTGGAGCGTCCCGAACTCGGCGGGACGACGGTGCTTATGGCGTAAGTCGGGGCCAGTCCGTCCCGCAGGGACATCTCGTTGCAGAACGAGACTGCCTGACGCCAACTGACCTCGACCTTCGGGAGGTCCGCGCGCCAGTGCTCCGTCGCCGTGTCGAGCAGCGAGTTCCACTGACCGACGGTGACGACGGTCGCAGCGATCTCGAACGGTTCGATCATCGCCGTCCAGGCACGACCAGTCCGGCGGTCCACCATGGCCTCGGCGACAGGGCCGCGGGCAGGGCCTCGGACCATGTCGATCAGCACGGGAGCATCCTCCCGCACGTCGACCACCACGGATGTCGGTTCTTCAGAGCGGCGCGACGTGGTCGTGCCGAGATGCGGATCTGGAGCAGACAGCGTGCAACGCTATCGGTTGACGTGCCGGCGATCGTTTCAAGCGCAAGTTGGCTGGAAGTCGAGGGAGGAACTACGCGGTCTATGGACATCTCGCCCTCGAGGCGCCACGGCGCTTCTGTGCGCCAGGTCAGGACGGCGTCGGTCATGGACGCTGCAGCGATCCAGGCCATCTACGCGCCAGTTGTGCGCGACACTGCGATCTCCTTCGAGATCGAACCGCCGTCTGTGGCTGAGATGGCGGAGCGGATCGCCGCGACACTGCCGATCTTTCCTTACCTGGTGCTGGCGGAGGCCGAGGAGATAGTCGGATACGCATAAGCCGGGCGCCACGCTTCGCGCGCTGCCTATCGGTGGTCCGCGGATGTGAGCATTTACGTTGCCTCGGGTGCGCATCGCACAGGCGGCGGCCGTCAGTTGTACACATCGCTGCTCGGCGTTCTCCGGCGCCAAGGTTTCCACCGCGCGTTCGCCGGTATTGCCCTGCCGAACGACTCCAGCATCGGCCTGCATGAGGCGCTGGGCTTTCGGGCTGTCGGCGTGTACGAGCAGGTCGGATACAAGCATGGCGCCTGGCGGGACGTGGGATATTGGCAGATCTCACTGTCGGACGGCGAGGCCGGCGAGGT
>JAOPVO010000052.1 GCA_025966155.1 Pseudonocardiales bacterium | reverse complement strand
CCAGCCCGCCGCTGCCCGCATCGTTCCGCGGCATCACCCTCGCGCTGAATCTGCCGACGCGCGAGTCCGTCGACGCGGCCATCGCGGGGGTCCTGGCCGCCGGGGGCAGCGCGGTGTCGGCGGCCGGCGACACGTTCTACGGCGGCTACGCCGGTTACGTGGCCGACCCCGACGGCTACCGGTGGGAGATCGCCTTCAACCCCGCCTGGGCGATCGGCTCCGACGGCCTGCCGATCCTGCCGTGAATGCCGCCGTGGCGGACAGCGCAATGGTGGATGCCGTGGTGAGCCGCGCGCCCATCGACGCGAACCGGGACGCGCCGGGGTCGATCGGCTACGAGGGCCCGCATGGGCCTCTTCACGGCCATGTCGACCCCGGCTCGACGGTGGTGCACGGCAGCGTCGTGGGCGAGGTGCAGGTGCCGTGGGGCGCGGAGGGCAGCCGGGATGCGCTGGCCCTGCGCCTCGTCGAGGGCATGGTGGTCACTGTCGGGGATCCGGGCGCGGCCCTGCAGGCGGCGAGGGCATACCGGTCGCGAGCGGGCCGATCCCGGGCGGCTCGCGCCGTCACGCTGCACTCCGGGCCGCAGGTGTGGCTGTGGCGCGCGACCGGTGCGCCGCTAAGTCGAACGGCCGTCCTCGAGCGGGCCGATGGCGCCGTGGTCGCCCGGGTGTCGGGCCGGGGCGCGCTCAGTGTCGCCTCGTCGGCAACGGCGCTCGAGGTGGCGCTGGCGGTGGCCTCGGTGCTGTCCGGCCTCAGCGCCGCCGCATCCGGGCATTCGACGATCTAGCGGGCGCCAGTCAGCTCGCGCACGAGGTCCGCAGCGGTCGGGCAGCGGTCCAGGAGCGCCTCGACGTGCGCCCGGGTGCCCCGCAGCGGCTCGAGCGTCGGGACCCGCACGAGCGAGGACTTCCCGATGTCGAAGATGACCGAGTCCCACGACGCGGCCGCGACGGCCGGCCCGTAGCGGCGCAGGCACTCCCCGCGGAAATAGGCACGGGTGTCCGGCGGCGGCGTCTGCATGGCGCCCAGGGCATCGGCGGGATCCAGCAGCGTGGTCATCGCGCCGCGGGCGACCAGGCGGTTGTAGAGCCCCTTGTCCAACCGGATGTCCGAGTACTGGAGATCCACGAGCTGGAGGCGCGGATCGTCCCACGCCAGCCCGTCGCGGTCTCGATAGCCTTCGAGCAGCCGGAGCTTCGCGACCCAATCCAGCTGATTGGCCAGCGACATCGGGTCGGACTCCAGGCGCGACAGCACATCCTCCCAGCGCGCCAGGATGTCGACGGTCTGCTCGTCGGCGTCCGAGCCGTACCGGTCCTCGGTGAATTTGCGGGCCTGCTCCAGGTACTCCATCTGGAGCTGGACGGCGGTCAGGGTGCGCCCGTCGACCAGGTGGATGAGGTGCTGCAGCGATGGATCGTGGGACACCGCCCGCAGCTCGGCGACCGGCTCGGCCACCGCCAGGTTCGGGGCGGACAGGAAGCCCTCGTCGATCATGGACAGCACGATTGCGGTCGTGCCGACTTTGAGATATGTCGACATCTCGGCGAGATTCGCGTCGCCGATGATGACGTGCAGGCGCCGGTACTTGTCGGCGTCGGCGTGCGGCTCGTCGCGGGTGTTGACGATGGGGCGCTTGAGCGTGGTCTCCAGCCCGACCTCGACCTCGAAGAAGTCGGCGCGCTGGGAGAGCTGGAAGCCGGCCCCCCGCCCGTCCACGCCCAGCCCCACGCGCCCGGCGCCGACCACCACCTGGCGGCTGACGAAGAACGGCACCAGGTGGCGGACGATCGAGGAGAACTGCGTCGCGCGCGGCATGAGGTAGTTCTCGTGGGCGCCGTACGACGCGCCCTTGTTGTCGGTGTTGTTCTTGTAGAGGTTGATCGGCGCGGAGCCCGGCACCTCCGCGGCCCGCCGGGCGGCCATCGCCATGATCCGCTCGCCGGCCTTGTCCCAGCGGACGATGTCCATCGGGTTCGTGACCTCGGGTGTGGCGTACTCCGGGTGGGCGTGGTCCACGTACAGGCGGGCCCCGTTGGTGAGGATGACATTGGCCATCCCGGAGTCCTCCTCGGCTTCGATGAACTCCGGGGCGATGGTGTCGGCCAGGTCGAAGCCGCGGGCGTCGCGCAGCGGCGATTCCTCCTCGTAGTCCCAGGCCGGGCGCCGGGCCCGTCCGGCGGCGGACATCGCCGAGGCGTAGGCATTGACGATCTGGGCCGAGAGCAGCATCGCGTTGGCCTGGGGCTGCCCGGGCACAGAGACGCCGTACTCGACTTCGGTCCCCATGACTCGGCGCGCGCTCACGGACTGAAGGCTACTCAGGCGCCCGGCGCGGAAGCCGCTGCCGGCTCCGGGTGCGCCGCGCGCCACTCCTCGATATCGAACCGCCGAAGCGCCGGGAACGCCGCAGTTGCCGCGCCGATCCCCAGCAGGCAGAGCGCTCCCCCGCCGGCCACCGCCGCGCGCACGCCGAAGGCGTCGGCCATCAAGGCGGCCCGGGTGCCGCCGGCCATCGGCCCGACTGTGTACGACAGCATCTCCAGCCCGGCCATGCGCCCGCGCAGATCGTCGGGGATCGTGGTGTTCCATAGCGTCAAGCGGAAGATGCCGGAGATCATGTCCGCGGCGCCCGCGCAGGCGAGGAACAGCAGCAGCAGCCAGAATGCCGGCATCAGCCCGGCCACCGCCAGGCTCGCTCCCCACGCTGCCGCCGCCCAGGCCACGGCGAGTCCCTGTCGGCGGATCCGCTTCGTCCACCCCGACAGCGCCGACGCGACGGCCGCGCCCGCCGGCATCGCCACGAACAGCAGCCCGATCTGCGCGGGGTGGCCGTAGTCGTCGGCCAGGAACGGGTAGAGCGCAAGCGGGATCGCCAGGACCATCGCGGCGATATCAACGGCATACGTGCCCAGCAGATCGCGCCGGCTGACGGCGTAGCGCACGCCCAGGGCCATGTCCCGGATCCGGATGGCCGTGCGGCCCCCGGTCGGCGGATACGAGCCCAGCTGCACCAGCAGCAGCGCCGACAGGGCGAAGGTGACGGCGTTGATGCTGTACGCCAGCGGCAGGCTGTAGGTGGCGAGCACCCCGCCGAGCGCGGGCGCGGCGATGGCGCCGATATTGGAGCGCATGCCCAGCAGCGCGATCGCGCTGTGCAGTTCGGCCTTAGGCACGGTACGCGGCAGCAGCGAGTCCAGACTCGGCCGCTGCAGGGCCGCGACGCCGGCGATGAGGGCCGCGGCGACGAAGACGGGCCAGACGTGCGGGTCGGGCAGCATCGCGTTGATCACCAACACCGACACCAGCGCCATCAACGCGAACTCGCAGAGCACCGCGGTCCGCCGGCGGTCCCGAGAGTCCGCGATCACCCCGCCGTACAGACCGCAGACCACCGTCGGCACGAACTCGGCCAGGCCGATCAGGCCGACCGCGAGGTAGGAGTTCGTGAGTTCCTTCATCTGCACCGGGGCCGCGATCAGCGTGATGAACGAGCCGATCATGGTGACGCCGCCG
>JAOPVO010000008.1 GCA_025966155.1 Pseudonocardiales bacterium | reverse complement strand
CCCAGTCGTGGTCCGCTCACAGGCAGCCTCTCGGCCGTCACCTCGCTCGCCCTGTAGGTGCTGGCGGCGAGCAGTCGTCGGTCTCCACCGCGAGGCGAATGGCGGTGGCGTTGTAGACATTGCCCGGTCGGCAGCGCAACGTCGACGGGGCCACGTCGACAGTCCGCGGGGTACCCAGCACCCTGTACGCCGGACGACCTGCTAGAGACGAAGCGTGACGTGCTCGCCGCGGCCACCCAATGTGGCCTGGGAGAACGGCACGAAGACCCGCGCCCCTGGTTCCCAGCATTGAGCGGATGCGGGGGAAGCGCGCCGGTTTCCTCTCCGATGCGGTGCCGGCCTGACTTCGGCGGTATCGACGTCATCAACGAATCAGGCCAGCTCGACTGGCGCCGGCTGAGATAGCCAGCGCCACCTCTGTGCTCGGGGTGCCTTCGGTTCCGGGGCGTAAGACGGGGCGAGACGCCGCCCAGCTAGTAGTGCCGATGTTCAGCATTCGCATCGCCGCAGGCGCTAAGGAGACTATTTACCGCTGCCTAGAGGCCGAAGTGATCCGCGATCACGCCGTGGCACCTCTGCGCGTTCGAGCACCAGGGCGATGTAGCTGGCATCCCGGTCGAAGCGCTCGCCTACTCGGGCCAGTGACAATCCCCAGGCGTAGAGCTGGATGACTTGGCGGACCGGTCGTCGGACATGGACTGGTGGCGGATCTGGACACCGTTGGCTCGCAGCAACCGCAGGACGGTGCCCTTCCCGATGCCGTAGGTCTGCATGAGTGCGGTGGTCGGTTGGCCGACTTGATAGTCGGCGACAAGCTGGGCGACAGCAGCCGGGCCAGGCGCTTGGTGGCCTGGTGGCGGCGTGGCCTTGGCCGAGACTGCGGGTGGCCGCTCGCGGGACCGAAAGCCTCAGGTAGTGGAATAACCTCTCACCAGCTCCTCCCTTGCATGAGGATCCTTAGTCCTCAGCATCATCGGCACCCGGCTTCCCGGTCGGCACCGTCGGCTTCTCCACATAGGCCGACAGCGCGAAAATCAGCGGTGCGCGATTCCGCCCCGGTGGGGGCCGTCGTCGGTGATGACGGTGACGGGCACGTCGCGACGCGGTACCTGAGTTTTGTCGTCGGCGAACTCGTGCAGGAGCCGCGATTTCTTGGCGTCGCCTACTGTCCGGCCTCTGCTGATCGTGACTTCCACTTCAACTCCAGCCGGGCGGGTGCTGGCCAAGGTCATGATCTCGATGCGAAGGCCCAGAACCGTTGCGGAGTTGCCCACCTGTGGGGCTATTGCGGTCTCGAACCAGGGTGGATTCACCTCATCGCGCCCCTCGCCGACATCGTGAGCGCCGATGGAGTGGATCACCACGGCGGGAGCAACGCCGGCGTCGTCGCCCACGGCCGTGCGATATTCGACCGTTAGTTGGATCTGGCTGGCGGGCACAGGCACGACGGCGATGACAGGGGTCGTGTTATCAGCTTCGCTGAGCGCAGCGACCCACACTCGCTCACCGGGGACTATATGAGCGACCCAGCCGGAGTTCACGAAGTCAGCGGTGGCAGTGAACCGGCGATACAACGACGCCGCAGCTGGGCGGCGGTCGCTCCGCCAGAAGCCAGGATTGATGATTGTGGTCTGCGCGAACTGCGGCGGGACCTGAAGCACATGCGATTGCGACCCGGTGTAGCCCATGACGCAGTAGGAATCGTTGTACAGAGAACCGAATTTGTTCGGGGGCGGCAGGAACGGTCCGAAGGAATGTCGGAAACCGAGCACATGACCTATCTCGTGCTGGAACATCTGGATACTGCCGCCCTGATCGAGGACCGCGCCGCCCGGCGTGGCGCCGGCATTGCACGGTGGCGCGTGCACGAAGGCGATCACCGCATCGAACCCGGACAGGGAGACGCCGTTGTCGTCCTCGACCACCCGCCGTGCGGCAGCGAGGATGGCGGCACGGCCGTCCTTGAGCTCGGCCTGTGTGTGGTCGCCGAAGCGCCACCACTTCGCGATGCTGAAATCAAAATCCACCTGCAGCAGACCGAACGACGACCGCAACCAGTAGTCCCGAAGACTCCATCCGTTGCTCGCCTGGAAAAGCTCGTGAAAGAACTCCTCCGGCCATTGGAGGTGCGGCTTGGCATCGGCAACGGCTGGGCCCGGCGCCCACAACAACCGCAGTACCGCGACCTTGAACGGGTCGGCCATTAGGTACTCCTGCCACGCTCGCGCTACGTCGAATGATGGGGTCTTAGCTCACTGCAGTGTCGCCCTTGCCCACGAACCCGGCAATAGCCCGCTGGCCGGCCTGAGTCGGCCACGCTGGCGATGATGCCGATGAGCAAGCTGTCGATGCTTGCCTCAGCCGTGACGGGTAAGCCGGCATGTGTTTCGACAGTTCGGTGCCGGCGGAGTCGAAGACGACGAGACCCACGCCGGCATCGCGCGGAGCAGCCACTCGCCTCGCACGAAGCCTGGAGCCTCGGAGTAGGCCTAGCTGGATAT
>JAOPVO010000317.1 GCA_025966155.1 Pseudonocardiales bacterium | reverse complement strand
CTGCTATATCTGGACACCGCAGTCAGGCTGGATCCCTCTCTTGCATCCCGCGTGCCGGCCGATCTTTTACATGGTTGATGTAAGTGTCCGCCGTTCTATTGAGCTGCCCGCCAGCACCGATTGCTCGACCGGTGATGCGGCGTGAGCAGCGCTGTAGTCGTGGCCCGGCGTCCTACGGAATTCTTCTCGCAACAGAGAACGGGCGCGCCGTGGGTCGTCTAGGCGGGGCAGAAGGCGGCGACGTAGACACTGGCGCCGCCGCCCGCGACGCCGTTGCCAAGCAGAGCGACACTGTGGTTTTGGTGCCGGACGCTGACATGACCGAGAAGAGCGCCATCACCGGCCTCGGGATCACCGAGATGGGCAAGGTCTACGGCCGCACGGCGGCGGAGTTCGCGGCCGATGCCGTGGTCCTGGCAGCCCAGGACGCCGGCCTCGACCTGCACGACATCGACGGCCTGCTGATCAGCTCGGGCGTGCAGCAGGGCGTCAGCCTCTCCCTGGCAAGGGACCTGGGGTTGCGCAACCTCACCTATCTGTCGGAGGTCCAAGCCTACGGCTCGACGGCCGGCGGGATGGTGGCGATGGCGTCGATGGCCGTCCAGAGCGGCCTCGCAACCACCGTCGCCTGCGTCTTCGCCGATGCGCCGCTGGTGCAGGGCGGCAGCGCGGGCGCGGCCTACGGGGCGGGGCGCCGCACGTTCAGACCCGCGCCGGCAGCGAGGCCATCCCCGTCTTTATTCCCCGCTGAGCAATCGACCAGGCGCGCCCTGCTGAGGCACGCCGCAACCCGCCAGACGCAATCCCGCCTCGGCCCACGATCACGAAGGGATCCACAGAATGTCCTACCAACATCAGAATCCGACTGCAGCGCCCGCAACTAAGCACACGGAAATCGACGCCGTTGTGGTCGGGGCGGGCTTCGCCGGCATGTACATGCTCCACCGCCTGCGCGAGATCGGCGTCTCGGCCCGAGTCTTCGAGACCGGCGACGGCGTCGGTGGTACCTGGTACTGGAACCGCTACCCAGGCGCTCGGGTCGACAGCCCGAGCATGCAGTACTCGCTGTCCTTCTCCTCGGAGATGGAGCAGGAATGGAACTGGTCCGAGGACTACTCCCCCCAGCAGGACCTCGAGGCCTACGCCAACCACGTCGCCGACCGCTTCCATCTACGCGACGACATCCAGTTCGGCACCCGCGTGGTCAGCTCGGTCTACGACGAGGCGACCGAGCGCTGGATCATCGAGACCGACCGCGGCGACCAGGTATCGGCCAAGTACCTCATCACGGCCGCCGGCTGCCTCTCGGCCACCAACGTCCCCAACTTCAAGGGCATCGAAAGCTTCGAGGGGCAGTGGTACCACACGTCGCGCTGGCCTCGTGAGGGCGTTGATCTGAAGGGCAAGCGTGTCGGCATCATCGGCACCGGCTCGACCGGCATCCAGGCCATCACCGCCATGGCCAAGGAAGTCGACCACCTGACCGTCTTCCAGCGCACGCCGAACTTCAGCCTGCCCTCGAACAACAAGAAGATGGATCCCGACTACGAGAGGGGCTGGAAGGCCCGCTATCCGGAGCACCGCCAGAACGCACGCGAATCCCGGGGCGGAGCCGAAGTCATTGCCTACCCGCAGCAGTCCGCACTCGAAGTCAGCGAGGAGGAGCGGAACAAGGTCTACGAAGCGGCTTGGGGTCAGGGCGCCTTCACCCTCATCGCCTCCTTCACCGATCTGATGGTCAGCAAGGAGGCCAACGACACCATTGCCGAGTTCGTCCGCAATAAGATCCGCCAGACCGTGAAGGACCCGGTGACGGCGGAGCTGCTGGCGCCCAAGGGATATCCGCTCGGAACGAAGCGACTCTGCGTGGACACCGGCTACTTCGAGACCTACAACCGGGACAACGTTCAGCTCGTCGACGTAAAAACCAACCAGATCAAGGAGATCACAACCAGGGGTGTCCGCCTCGAGGACGGCACCGACTACGACGTCGACATCCTGGTCTTCGCCACCGGCTTCGACGCGATGACCGGCCCACTCTTCCGGATGGGGATCGTGGGCAAGGACGGGCTGTCCCTCCAGGACAAGTGGGACGCCGGGCCGCGCACCTACCTGGGCATCTCGACCGTCGGCTTCCCGAACATGTTCATGATCACCGGGCCGGGCAGCCCGTCCGTCCTGTCGAACATGACCACCTCCATCGAGCAGCACGTCGATTGGATCACCGACGCCATCAGCTACCTGAAGAGGAACGCACTCGACAAGATCGAGGCGACTCAGGACGCCGAGGACCGCTGGGTGGAGCACGTCAATGAGGTCGCGGACAAGACGCTCTACCCGCACGCGAACTCGTGGTACCTGGGCGCCAATATCCCGGGCAAGCCCCGTGTGTTCATGCCCTACGTCGGCGGCGTCGGCAACTACCGCCGGAAGTGCGACGAGGTCGCAGCCAATGACTACGAAGGCTTCGCCCTGGGAGCGACCCCGTCAAGCTGACAACTTTCAACCTGTGGAACACCGCGTACTGGAGGAAATGTGTCAAGGTCGACAATCACCGCTCCGCCTTTCGACCCCGAACTGCAGGTTGTGCTTACGGAGCTGGGTGAGCTGATGCCGGCGACCTTGACGCCAGAGATGATCCCGCTGCTTCGGGCGGCGCCTCAGCCGACGCCGGAGGAGCTGATCGGGGAACGACCAATCGTGCACAGCGAGCAGACCATCCCTGGTCCCGAAGGCGCGCCGGATCTGATCATCTCGATTTTCGCCCGCAACGACCATCAGGCTGGCGGCCTGGGCATTTACCACACGCACGGCGGCGGAATGATCATCGGAACCCGCTTCTCCGGCATCGCGACCATCCTGGAATGGGTGGACGTCCTCGACGCGGTCGCCGTTTCCGTTGAATACCGCCTCGCGCCCGAGCACCCGGACCCGGCCCCGATCGAGGACAGCTACGCCGGCCTGCTGTGGACCGCGGCCCACGCCGAGGAGCTCGGCTTCGACCCGGCCAAACTGATCATCGGCGGCGGCAGCGCCGGCGGCGGACTCGCCGCCGGCCTCGCGCTGATGGCCCGCGACAAGGGTGGCCCGGCGCTGGCCGCGCAGGTCCTCATCTACCCGATGCTCGATGACCGCAACGAGACCGTCTCCAGCCACCAGATCGACGGCAGCGGCGTCTGGGACCGCGGCAGCAACGACACCGGCTGGAACGCCTACCTCGGCGACCGCCGCAAGACCGGCGACGTAACGATCTACGCCGCACCCGCGCGCGCAACCGACCTGTCCAACCTGCCACCCGCATTCATCGACGTGGGCAGCGCCGAGGTCTTCCGCGACGAGGACGTCGCCTACGCGTCCAAGATCTGGGCCGATGGCGGAATAGCGGAACTGCACGTCTGGCCGGGCGGATTCCACGCCTTCGACCAACTCGCCCCCCAAGCCGCGCTCTCGGTCGCCATGAGCGAAGCCCGAATCGCCTGGCTCCGCCGCACTCTAGGGATGAAAACGGCCTTGCACACTCCGCAACCCGGACCGTCAGCGCCGAAGTAATCGGCCGAGATGCTCTCAACCCCGCAGAACTGGGCGGTCGCACAGCAGTTCATGCCGGTTAGCACTGAGGCGAGCAGCTGGAACATCTTTGGAACGGCAGTCCCGAATCGTTGGGCTGCCGTCCATCGGGGACATTACTTCCACCTCTCAGCACGAGCGGCAGCTCCGACAACTGGGACCTAGGACTATCTATCACGGACCATCGACCACATCATGGCTCGGGCCGAGGATGACTGCCGGTTCCGCATCAGAGGGATCTTCCACGACGACGCCGCCTCCCGACCGCCATGGGATCGGGCTCCGCTGGCGCGCCCGCTACTACGACGCGGCCGGTCATCAGCATTCTCGGCAGTTCGCCCGCCGCATCGACGCGCAGCGGTGGCTGGACTCAGTCACGACCGCCGTTGGGACCGGCGGGTATGTAAACCCGGCTCAGTCGATGGTGGACGTCGGAACGGTCGCCGAGCAGTGGCTGGCGAACAAGATCAAGCTGAAGCCCACGACTCGCGCGCGGTACGAGAACGCGCTGTCGGTCCATGGGCTCCCGAGGTGGGCCGCGCGGCCATTGGCGTCGGTGGAGCACGGGGAGATCCAGGCTTGGCTGGCCGAGTTGGCACGTCAGAACAATCCGGCGCATCGGTGAGCAAGATCCACTGAGTGCTCTCCGCCATCCTGGACCTCGCCGTGCGCGACTAGCGCATCCCCGCCAACCCGGCGAACGGCGTGAGCCTCCCCCGGGTAAATGCCCGGCGGCGGCGGTACCTGACCGCAGATGAGGTCGAGCTGCTCGCGGCCGAGGCCCAGCGCCCGCCCATCACCCGTGCGGACTCAGATCTAGCGGAGGCCTACCGCGCCTACGCGACGGCGGTCCTGGTCCTCGCCTACTGCGGGCTGCGGTGGTCGGAGCTGGCGGCGCTGCGCACCGAGCACGTCGACCTGGTCCGGCGGCGGCTCAACATCAGTGAGGGCGTCACCGAGATCGACGGCGGGACCCTGTCCTGGGGCACACCGAAATCGCACGAGGCCCGATCGGTCCCATTGCCGCGCTTCCTGGCCGACGAGCTGGACACCCTCCTTGCCGACCGTGCCGGGCGAGACCTGGTCTTCACCACCGTCCATGGCGATGTGCTGCGCAACCGCAACGCCCGGCGATCCTGGTTCGACCGCGCCGCCGCGTCGATCAGCCAGCAGGGCCCCACCCCGCACGAGCTGCGCCACACCGCCGCCAGCCTGGCTGTTAGCTCGGGCGCGAACGTCAAGGCCATCCAGCGCATGCTCGGGCATGCCAGCGGGGCGATGACCCTCGACACCTACGCGACCTGTTCGAGTCCGACCTCGACGCAGTCGCAGATCGC
>JAOPVO010000026.1 GCA_025966155.1 Pseudonocardiales bacterium | reverse complement strand
CAGCGGTTCCCCGGGATCAAGGCCCAGAACTGCGACCTCGTGTTCACCGAGCCGCTCGGCGGGCTCACCACCCGGCTCAAGGTGTCGGTGATCGCGGGGGCGGTCCTGACGGCGCCGCTCTGGCTCTGGCAGATCTGGGCGTTCGTCACCCCCGGGCTGCATCGCCACGAGCGGCGCTACGCGATCATCTTCGTCAGCGCCGCGACCGTGCTGTTCGCCGGCGGGGTCTCGCTCTCGTACTTCACCCTGAAGAAGGGCCTGCAGGTCCTCATCGGCTCGGCCGGCGACAGCGTCCAGGCGCTGCTCACGGCCAATAGCTACATATCCTTCGTGACGCTCATGCTGCTGGTGTTCGGCGCTGCCTTCCAGCTGCCGCTGCTGGTGGTGATGCTGAACCGGGTGGGTGTCCTGCCCTACTCCGTCCTGCGCCGGTCGCAGCGCATCGCGATCTTCCTGATCTTCGTGTTCACTGCCGTCGCGACCCCGAGCGGCGACCCGTTCACCATGCTGGCCATGGCCGTCCCGGTCTGCATCCTCTTCGAGGTCTCGGTGCTGATCGCCCGGGTGCACGACGCGCGCAAGGCCCGCCGGGACGCGGTGGTGCGCGAGCAGCAGGTGCTCGAGGACACCATCCCGTCTGCGGTCGACCCGTTCCCGTCGCCGCTGCCGACACGGGCGCCTGCCGCCGGCGACGTCACCTGACGCTCCGCTGTCCGGTACCAGCGCGCTCCAGCCGGCGGGCGCCGTAGCGACGTAGGGTGATTGGCATGTCGGCTGGCGATAATTCCGAGCTGTCGCCCGCGCAGAGGTACGCAGCATCGCGGCGCCGATCGAGCTATCCGAGGCTCACCGATTTCCGCGCCGAGTACGCATTCCCGCTCGACGACTTCCAGGTCGAGGCCGCCGAGGCGCTGGAGGACGGGTACGGCGTGCTGGTCTGCGCCCCCACCGGCGCCGGCAAGACCGTGGTCGGCGAGTTCGCCGTCCACCTGGCGCTCGAGGCCGGCGAGAAATGCTTCTACACAACGCCGATCAAGGCGCTGTCGAATCAGAAGTACGCCGATCTGGTCGCCCGCTACGGCTCGGACAAGGTCGGCCTGCTGACCGGGGACAACGCCGTCAACGGCGATGCGCCGATCGTGGTCATGACCACCGAGGTCCTGCGCAACATGCTCTACGCCGGCAGCCCGTCGCTTCAGCGCCTCGGCTACGTCGTGATGGACGAGGTCCACTACCTCGGCGACCGCTTCCGCGGGGCGGTGTGGGAGGAGGTCATCATCCATCTCTCGGCCGCCGTGCGGCTGGTATCGCTGTCGGCCACCGTGTCCAATGCCGAGGAGTTCGGCGACTGGCTGGTAGCCGTGCGCGGCGACACGAAGGTCGTCGTCCACGAGATCCGCCCGGTCCCGCTCTGGCAGCACCTGCTGGTCGGCACCAGGATGTTCGACCTCTTCGGCGATGACGACGCCGGCTACCAGCGGGCGCTGACCGGGGAGCTGAACCCCGCCATGGTGCGCCACGTCCACCAGCGGCGCACGCAGGTCGAGGGCGGCATGCGCCGCGGCCCGCGGGAGGACCACCGCCGCTGGCGCGCCCCGGCCCGTCCCGATGTGGTGGCGCAGCTGGACGCCGCCGGGCTGCTGCCGGCCATCACGTTCGTCTTCAGCCGGGCCGGCTGCGACGCGGCCGTGCGTCAATGCGTGCTGGCCGGCGTCCGCCTGATCGACGAGGCCGGGCGCGCCGCGGTGCGGTCGATCGTCGCGCTCCGCACGGCCGGGCTCGCGCAGGAGGATCTGGGGGCGCTGGGCTTCCACGACTGGGTCGATGGGCTCGAGCGCGGTATCGCCTCGCACCACGCCGGGATGATCCCGGTGTTCAAGGAGACCGTCGAGGAGCTGTTTATCGCCGGCCTCGTGCGGGTCGTGTTCGCCACCGAGACCCTCGCGCTGGGCATCAATATGCCGGCCCGAACCGTCGTCCTGGAGCGGCTGGTCAAGTACAACGGGGAGACCCACGCCGACATCACCCCGGGGGAGTACACCCAGCTCACCGGGCGGGCCGGGCGCCGGGGCATCGATATCGAGGGCCATGCCGTTGTCGTCTGGGGCCCCGAGGTCGACCCCGAGCGGGTGGCCGGGCTCGCCTCAACGCGCACCTATCCGCTGCGCTCCTCGTTCCGCCCGTCCTACAACATGGCCGTGAACCTGGTCGGGCAGATGGGCCGCGATGCCGCGCGGGACCTGCTCGGATCGTCCTTCGCGCAGTTCCAGGCCGACCGCTCCGTGCACGGGCTGACGGTGCAGGCCGGGCGGCTGCAGGAGGCCGCCGATGGGCTGACGCGCGAGATGCACTGCCACCTGGGCGACTTCGGCCAGTACGCGGACCTGCGCCGGGCCCTGAAGGAGGCGGAGAATAGCCAGGCCCGGGCCGGCGCGGCCTCGCAGCGCGCGTCCTCGGCCGTCGCGCTGGAGGCGCTGCGCATCGGGGACATCATCCGAATCCCCGCCGGGCGGCGGCGCGGGCTGGCCGTGATCCTCGACCCGGGGCTGTCGACCCGGGACGACCCGCGCCCGCTGGTGCTGACCGGCGAGCGCTGGGCCGGGCGCCTCACGATGGCCGACTTCCCGCGGGAGACGCTGCCGATCGGGCGCATGACCATTCCCAAGCGCTTCAACCACCGCTCGCCGCAGGCCCGGCGCGACCTCGCCGCGTCGCTGCGGATCGCCGCCGACCGGATCCCCGAGGCCGACGGGCCCGTCGAGCACGGCCGCCGAGGCGCCCGGTCCGAGCGCGGCGACCGCGCCATGGACACCGATCTGCGGATCGCCCGGCTGCGCTCGGAGCTTCGGGCCCACCCCTGCCACGGCTGCGCCGATCGGGAGCAGCACGCCCGCGTCGCCGAGCGGCGAACCCGGCTGCTGCGCGAGATTGACCAGATCCACGGCCAGGTCGAGGGCCGGACCAACTCCCTGGCCCGGATGTTCGACCGCATCTGCGCGCTGCTGGACGAACTGGGCTACCTCGACGGCGAGGACGTCACCGCCGACGGCGCCCGGCTCTCGCGGATCTGGTCGGACTCGGACCTGCTGATCGCGCAGTGCCTGCGCTCAGGGGCCTGGGACGGACTGAACCCGGCCGAGCTCGCGGCCACCGCCTCGGCCGTGATCTACGAGTCGCGCCGCGACGATGCCGGCACTCCGCGGATTCCGGACGGGCCCGTCGGCGCCGCGATCGAGTCCACCAACGAGCTCTGGACGGCGATGGTCGCGCGGGAGCGCGAGCTCGGCCTGCCCCCGAGCCGCGAGCCCGACGCCGGGTTCGCCTGGGCGGCCTACCGATGGGCCCGGGGCGACGGGCTCGAGCGGGTGCTTCGGGCCAGCGATCTGGCCGGCAATCCCCTGCCGGCCGGGGACTTCGTGCGGTGGTGCCGCCAGCTGATCGACCTGCTCGAGCAATTGGCCGCGCGCCCCGGCTCCGACCGCGGGCCCGGGTCGGTGGCCGCCGCGGCCCGCGCCGCCTGCGACGCGCTGCGTCGGGGCGTGGTGGCCCAGAGCCTCGCCAGCTGAGGCCTGGGGCCCGGCGGGGGGCGGGATTGGCGGCGCGACCAGGCCCGGTCAGTCGGCGCGTATGGTGGCGCGTTTGCTGCGGCGCGTGATGGAATGCGCCGATGCTGTTGCACACCTGACGGAGGGTCGACCACTCATGCACCCCGATCACGGCGAGACCGACCCGCAGAACCAGCCGCCCGCCGGCCAGCCCTGGGATGCGTCCCCGACGCCGCCGACCGAGCCGATCGACCCGGCGACCGGGGCCCCTGCGGCCGCTCCGCCGGCCTATGGCAGCGCGCCCGGCGGCTATCAGTCCCCGGCGGGCTACGGCAGCGCGCCCGGCGGCTACGCCCAGCCCAGCCCGGCGCCGCAGCAGTCGGCGCCTCAGCAGCCCACGACCGTATTCCCCCCGGTCAGCGACCACACCCAGGTTCTGCCGACCGCGGCCCAGGGCTACGGCGCGGCCCCGGGCCAGCAGCAGCAGGGTCAGCAGCCCTACGGCCAGCAGCCGACCACTGCGCTGCCCGCGTTCGGCGCGCAGCCGCAGTACGGCCAGCCCCAGCCGCCGCAGGCTCCCCAGTACCCGCAGCAGCCTCAGCCGGGCCAGCCGCAGTACGGCAATCCGCAGCAGCCGCCCTACGGCCAGCCCGGGCAGTACCAGCCCGGCGGTTACCAGGGCCAGCCGGTGTACGGCGCGCCAGGCCAGGCTCAGGCCCAGCCGAAGAAGTCCAAGGCCGGCCTGTTCGCCATCATCGCGGTGGTCGCCCTGCTCGTGATCGGCGGGCTCGGCTTCTTCCTCGCCAACGGCCCGCTCAAGAAGACCGTGCTGGACAACGGCGCGGTGGCCTCGACCATCGAGCGCCAGGCCGGCAACAACGGCATCGATGTGTCCGGGGTCAGCTGCCCGGCCGATCAGGAGGTCAAGGCCGACAAGACCTTCACCTGCTCCTCCAACGCCGGGGACATCACCGTGACGATCACCAGCGACGACGGCGATTGGGAATGGTCGATTAGCTAGCTAGTCCCGCGGCCGGGCCAGTGCCTGGAGCATCCGCTCGATCGGGCGCTCCAGGCCCCACCGGTCCGACAGCTCGAGCAGCCGCTCCGGGTGGGCCGGCCCGCTCGGCAGCGCATCGGCCAGATCGCCGGGCAGGCTGACGTCGATCTGGCCGTTGACCACGCGCGGCGCCACCGCGAGGTACTCCTGGGCCGCGACGATCTTCGCCCGGCTGCCGGCCGGGAACCCATCCGCGTCGTCGTCCCGTGCGGCGGCCAGGATCTCCTCGATACCGCCGAATCGGTTGACTAGGGCCGCGGCCGTCCGCTCGCCAACCCCGGGCACGCCCGGCAGGCCATCGCTCGGGTCGCCCCGAAGGACGGCGAAGTCGGGATACAGCCGCCACGGGATGCCGTACTTCGCCGTCACCTCCGCCGGGCGGATGATCTCGAGCTTGGCGATGCCGCGGCCGGTGTAGAGCACGGTGACCAGATCGGTCACGACGCCGAAGAGGTCGCGATCGCCCGTGACGACCTCGGCCGCCTCGCCGGCGGCGTCAGCGCGATGGGCCAGCGTCGCAATCACATCGTCGGCTTCGTATCCCGGCGCTCCGATCGCGCACAATCCAAGCGCAGCAAGGACATCAAGCAGGATCGGCACCTGCGGGACCAGATCGTCCGGAACCTCCTCGCCACCGGCAGGGGCAACCCGGTGGGCCTTGTACGAGGGCACCAGCGCCACCCGGAAGGCCGGCCGCCAATCGGCGTCGAGGCAGGCGACGTACCGGGTCGGGCGGCGCCGGGTGATCAGCGTCGAGCTCATATCGAGGTACCCGCGCACGGCGTTGATGGGCGTCCCGTCCGGCGCCGTCACCGAGGACGGCACGCCGTGGAACGCCCGGAAGTACATGCTCGCGGCGTCGACCAGCATCAGGGTCACCCCCGCAGTCTGCCGTAGGCTGCCCAGCCATGCTCACCGTCATCGGCGAGGCGCTGATCGACATGGTCGGGCGCCGCGGCAGCGCTCAGGATCGCTCCACCTATCGGGCCATCCCCGGCGGCAGCCCGTTGAATGTCGCGGTGGGACTGGCCCGGCTCGGCGGCCCGACGACGCTGCTGGCGCGGCTGAGCGGCGACGCCTTCGGCCAGGTGCTGAGGGCCCACGCCCTGGGCAACGGCGTGGCGCTCGCGGGCGCGGGCGATGTGCCGGAGCCCTCGACACTGGCGATCGCGTCGCTCGACGAGGAAGGCATCGCGTCCTATGCGTTCTACGTCGAGGGGACGTCGGACTGGCAGTGGACGGCCGAGGAGCTCCGGCGGATCCCTGCGGACACCACGATCCTGCACACCGGGTCGCTGGCGTCGTGGATCGCGCCGGGCGGGGCGCTGATCACCGAGACCCTCCAGATCCGGCGAGCCAGCGCGCAATGCGTGATCAGCTACGACCCCAATGTGCGGCCCGGGCTGCTGGCCGGGCCCGACGCCGCCCGCGAGCTCATCGAGCCGTACCTGCGCATCGCGCACATCGTGAAGGCCAGCGACGCCGACCTCGAGTGGCTCTACCCCGACCGCGATCCACTGGACTCGCTGCGGGCCTGGTCTGGCAGCGGGCCCGACCTCGTGGTCCTGACCCGCGGCGGCCAAGGAGCCGCGGCGATCGGCTCCGACGGCGCCCTCGTGACCCAGATGGCCCGCCCGGTGCAGCTGGTCGACACGGTCGGGGCCGGCGACGCGTTCATGGCCGGGCTGCTGGGCGCAGTGCGCAGCCACGGCCTGGACCGGCCCGACGCCATCGGCCGGCTCGACGCCGCGGCGATCGACGGGCTGCTGCGCGAGGCCGGCGAGGTTGCCGCCCTCACCTGCGAGCGCGAGGGCGCGGATCCGCCGACAGCCGCGCAGCTGGCCGCGGCTCTCCGCAGGAGGTAGCCGCGCAGGAAGTGGCCCGGCTAGAGCGGCGGGACCGACGGATCCGTGGAGTTGCGCACGATCAGCTCGGTCGGCAGCACCAGCTCCCGCGGCTGGGCCGAAGGATCGGCGATGGCGTCGAGCAGCGCCCGGGCCGCCTTCGCGCCCTGCTCCTGCACCGGCTGCCGCACCGTCGACAGGTCCAGCAGCTCGGCCGTCACATGGTCGTCGAATCCGATGACGGCGATGTCCTGGGGGATGCGCAGCCCCTCGCGGCGGATCGCCCTCAGCGCCCCGTAGGCCATCTCGTCGGATTCGACGAATACCGCGGTGGGCCGCTCGGGCAAGGCCAGCAACGACTTCATCGCCTCCTCGCCGCCATCGAAGGTGAAGTAGCCGATCGCCTCGAGGTCCGGGTTGCGCGGGATCGCGGCGGCGTCCAGCGCCTCTAGATAGCCTTGGTGCCTATCGCCGGCAGCGGTGAACCGCATCGGGTCGTCCATGCGCCCGCCGATCAAACCGATCCGACGATGCCCCAGCCCGATCAGGTGGTCGACCGCAACCCGCGCGCCCGCGGTGTCGTCGATGTGGACCGAGTGGGCGCCCGGCGCGCCATTGCCGACCAGCGCCAGCGGGACATTAAGGGCCTTGAGCGCGGCGAGCTCCTCGTCGGCCAGCAGCATGCTGATCACGAGCACGCCGTCGACGCGCTTGCGGACGGGCATCCGGGCGAAGAACCGCTCCCGGCCCGCGACGTCATCGAGGTTGTAGAGCAGCAGGTCGTAGTCGGCCTCGCGCAGAATGCCCTCCGCCCCGGCGATCACCTCGCCGAAGAACCACCGATTGACGAACGGGACGATGGCACCGATGGTCGCGGTGCGCCCGCTGGCCAGGCGCGCGGCGAACGGCGATGCCACGTAGTCCAGGGTTCGGGCGGCGGCAAGCACCCGTGCGCGGGTCGTCGGGGCGACGTCGGGCAAACCGCGAAGCGACCGGGACACCGTGGCGATCGAGACGCCCGCGAGGGTCGCGACATCCTCGATGCTCGCCGACATGACCCCTCCGATCGTCTGCTGCGCGCCCGCCGGTCCGGTTGGCTGAATGCGGCCGCTGCCCTATCTTCGGCCCACGGCCGTGGCCCGAAGAACTCGACCGTAATCGCTGCCGGGCCGACGCGGCAAGCGCTTACGGCCGTACCCCGCCCGGCGGTGACAGCCGGGATGCGCGAGACTTCCGCGATGCGCACTCTGCTGCGGGACGGCCGGATCCACTCGCCTGAGGCGCCCGATGGCTCGGCGCTGCTGGTGCAGGACGGGCACATCTCCTGGATCGGCGACGAGGACGGTGCGCGGGCACTGGTCGAGGCCCCGGACGCACTCGATGCCGTTGTGGATCTGGCCGGCGCGCTCGTGACGCCCGCGTTCGTCGACGCGCGGGTGCACATGACCGACACCGGGCTGCAGCTGCTGGCGCTGGATCTGAGCGACGCGCAATCCCTGCGCGACGCGCTGGACGCGATCGACCGCGCCGCCCGGGCCTCGCGCGGCCGTCCCGTGCTGGCCCGCGGCTGGGACGCGTCGCAGTGGCCGGAGGGTCGCGGGCCGACGGCTGCGGAGCTGGATCGGGCCGGCTACGGCGGGGTCGCCTACGCGGTGCACCGCGACGGGCAATCGGCCATGGCATCGACGCCGGTGCTGCGCGCCGCGGGCGTCCAGGTGCCGTCCGACGGCTCCGTGACCGGATCGGACTTGATGGCGGTCGCCGCGGCTGCCAAGGCGATGCTGCTGCCCAGCCACCGCGAGGCGGCTCAGCGCGCGGCCCTCGCGGCCGCCGCGGCCGCGGGGATCGGATCGGTCCACGAGTTCGCCGGGCCGCGCGATGGCGGCGAGCAGGATCTGCGCAGCCTGCTCACCCTCGCCGATGACCTGGCTGGCGTGATCGTGCTGGCGTACTGGGCCCAGCTGGGCGGCATCGACGCCGCGCGGGAGCTCGGCGCGATCGGCGTCGCGGACAGCTCCGGGCTGGACGCCGGCGTGGGCGTCGACGAGCGGGTCGAGCATCTGCTGGCCTGCGCCGCGGCCGGGGTGCAGTCGGCGTTCGACGCCGGCTCGCCCGATGCGCTGGAGAGCATCCTGGAGTCCCTCGCCCGGGCCGCCCAGCGCACCGCGCCGATCTCCATCCACGGCGCCCTGCACCGCCTCGAGCGGGCCGGGCACATCGACGACCCGGCCCGGCTGTCGGCGCGCGGCCTGCTGGTCAGCGCGCAGCCCGACCGGATCCGCGATCTGGCCGCAGTATCGGCTGCGGGAGTGCCGCTGGCGCTGGGGTCCGATGCGCCATTCGGGGCGTCGGCGTTCGGACTGGCGCAGGAATATGGCGGATTCGACCCGTGGGGCGCGATCCAGGCCGCGGTGTACGGCACCGGGCCCGGGAGCACGGCCGACCGCGCGGCCCGCGGGATCAGCCCGCGCGCCGCCTTCACCGCCCACACCCGCGGCGGCTGGCGCGCGGCGCGCGGCGATCATGACGGCTCCGGGGTCATCCGCGCCGGCAGTCCAGCGCATCTGGCGATCTGGGCGGCCGGGGGCTTGGGCATGGACGCCGTCGATGCCCGGGTATCGCGGTGGAGCACCGACGAGCAGGCCAACCTGCCGGGCCTGCCCGAGCTTCAGCCCGGGGTGCAGCTGCCGCGGTGCCTTCGGACCCTCGTGCGCGGGCGCGTCGTGTTCGACGCCGGAGAGCTGGACTGATCCGCACCAGGGATACTGGCCGGATGCTCATGGACGCCGCCCACGGTGCGCGGGGCGCGCCTCCGGGCGTGCCCGCCCCTGCTCGCCGCGTGCCGGCGACGCGGGCGCTGCCGGTCGTCGG
>JAOPVO010000282.1 GCA_025966155.1 Pseudonocardiales bacterium | reverse complement strand
TCGGTGAGGAGCAGGACGTCCTTGCCGAGGCCTGCGCCCTTGATGGCTCCGGTGATGGCAAGCATCTCGCGCATGCCCGGGCCACCCTTGGGGCCTTCGTAACGGATCACCACAACGTCGCCGGCCTTGAGCGTCCCCTGCTCGACGGCGTCCATCGCGGCGCGCTCGCCGTCGAACACCCGGGCGGTGCCCTCGAAGACGTCGGAGTCGAACCCGGCGGACTTGACGACGGCACCCTCGGGCGCCAGCGTCCCCTTGAGGATGGTGATTCCGCCGGTCTTGTGGATCGGCTCCTTCATGGCGCGGACGACCTTGCCGTCGACGTCCGGCGGCGCGATGTCGGCGAGGTTCTCGGCCATCGTCTTGCCGGTCACCGTGAGGCAGTCACCGTGCAGCAGGCCTGCGTCGAGCAGCGCCCGCATGACGACCGGCACACCGCCGACCCGGTCGATGTCGGTCATGACGAACTGCCCGAACGGCTTCACGTCGGCCAGGTGCGGGACCTTGGCACCGATGCGCTCGAAGTCGTCGAGGGTGAGGTCGACCTCGGCCTCGTTGGCGATCGCCAGCAGGTGCAGGACGGCGTTGGTCGAGCCGCCGAACGCCATGACCACGGCGATGGCGTTCTCGAATGCCTCCTTCGTCATGATGTCGCGAGCGGTGATGCCGCGGCGCAGCAGCTCGACGACGGCCTCACCCGACTTGCGGGCGAACCCGTCGCGGCGCCGGTCGGTGGCGGGCGGGGCGGCCGAGCCCGGCAGGGACATGCCCAGGGCCTCGGCCGCGGACGCCCTCGTGTTGGCGGTGTTCATGCCGCCGCCGGCGCCTTCGCCGGGGCAGATGGCCCGCTCGATCTCGTCCAGCTCGGAGCGCGTGATGCGCCCGGCCAGGCAGGCGCCGACGCCCTCGAACGCGTCGATGATCGTCACGTCCTCGCCGTTGAGCTTGCCCGGCAGCGTCGACCCGGCGTACAGGAACACCGACGACACATCGAGGCGCGCGGCGGCCATCAGCATGCCGGGCAGGGACTTGTCGCAGCCGGCCAGCAGCACGGCGCCGTCGAGCTGCTCGGCGCGGAACACGACCTCGACGGAGTCGGCGATGACCTCGCGGGACACCAGCGAGTAGTGCATGCCGTCGTGGCCCATCGAGATGCCGTCGGACACCGAGATGGTGCCGAACTGCATCGGGAACCCGTCGGCGCCGCGCACTCCCTCCTTGGCCGCTTTCGCCAAGCGGTCCAGGGACAGGTTGCACGGGGTGATCTCGTTCCACGACGACGCGATGCCGATCTGGGGCTTGCGCCAGTCGTCGTCGCCCATGCCGACCGCGCGGAGCATGCCGCGAGCCGCGGCCCGCTCGATGCCGTCGGTGACGGTGTGGCTATTGGGCTTGCGGTGGACGGGCTTCCCGTCAGGAGTGCTCACGCGAGCGATCCTACGACCGGGTTACCGTTGAGCCATGACCTCGGCCCAACTGCGCGTCCCCCGCACGGCGTACCTCGCCGCCGGGGCGCTGGCGGTGTGCGTCACGCCGATGGTCCAGGCGCCGTGGCTGGCCGTCGTGTACGTCCTGCCGATCGCCGCCATCCTCTATGTCGCGCGGTCCGGCACGGCCGTCGACGATCAGGGCATCACCGCGCGGGCGATGGTCGGCTCGGTGCGCATCCCATGGGCCGATGTCGTGGGCCTGCGGGTCAGCGACCGCGGCCAGGTGTATGCGCTGCTGCCCGGCGATAGGCAGGTGCGCCTGCCCGGCGCGCGGCCCAAGGACGTCGCCGTGATCACCGCGATCAGCTCCGCCGCCGGCTCCGGGCCTGCCTCCGCGCCCGACCCTCAGCCGGCCGCCGAGCAGGCCAAGGCGTGAATCGACGGTCTGCTGGCTGGCGAGCGGCCGTTTGCGCCTTCGCTGTTGTCGTCCTGGCCGGTTGCGCGAGCGATACGCAGAGCCGCGGGTGGACGCCTAAGCCTGATCTGCCGCCGGCGCAGGCGCCTGACCCCGGGCTGCCCAACCAGGACCCGATCCCCAATCCCAACATCACGCCCAGCCCCGGCGGCACTCCGACGCCCGGCCAGACCGCCCCGGTCGATGACCCGCGGGTCGTGGCCAAGAACCTGGCCAGCCCGATCGGGCTGATCATGCTGGCCGACGGAACCGCGCTGGTCGGCGAGCGCACCACCGGGCGCATCGTGAAGGTGCAGCCCATCGCGGGCCAGCCGGTCGTGCCGGTGATGACGATCGGCGGGCTGGACGCGTCCGGCGACGGCGGCCTGCTCGACCTCGCGCTCTCCCCCACTTACGGCCAGGACGGGCTGGTCCTGGCGTACATCACCACGCCGACCGACAACCGCGTTGTGCACTTCACCGTCGGCGGCGTCGCCACCCCCGTTCTCAGCGGCATCCCGAAGGGCGCCACCGGCAACGGCGGGCGAATCTCCTTCGACGGGGCCGGCAATCTGCTGATCGCAACGGGGACGGCCGGCAATCCCGCCCTCGCGCAGGACCCGGCCAGCCTGGCCGGGAAGATCCTGCGCACCGATGACCTCGGCCACCCGATCGCCACCAACCCGACGCCAACCTCGCCGATCTGGGCCACCGGGCCGGCATCAGTGACGGGGCTATGCATCAACCCGGTCGACGGCCAGGCCTACGTGACGGCCACCGCGCCTGATGCCGTCTATGCCGTCGCGGCCGGCGCAGTGCTGTCGGGCCCCAGCGCCGCGGCGCCCATCGCGGCCCTTCCGAACACCTGGCCCGGGGCCGGCGGCTGCGCGGTAGGCAACCTCAAGCTCTACGTCGCGACGCTGGCCGGGGCGTCGCTGATCGGCGCGCCCACGGTGGGCGCCGACGCACTGACGACCTACACCGCCGTGCTCGAGAAGACCTACGGCCGGCTGCGCTCCGTCGTCTATGCACCCGACGGCGCGCTGTGGCTGACGACCGCTAACACCGAGCCCGGCGGCACGCCCGGTCCCGATGACGAGCGCGTCATCCGCATCATCGACGCCGCGGGCGGCGGCGGCGGCGACCTCGTGTGACCGCCCCGCGCCCGGCGCAGCGACACCCGCCAATGGCGCGAGGGCGATCGCCGCGCCGCGCGGGCATGCTGGTCGGATGAGGAACATGAGCAAGATCGCGGCAGCGGTAGGCGGGGTCGCGGGAGTGGCCACAGCGGCCTACCTGGGGTTAGTCACTGGAGCAGCGCCGCTGGATGTGGGTCTTGGGAGGCGCCGCCGGGCGTTAGGCCCCGACAGCATTGACATCGCCGCCTCACCCGACGTCGTGTTCGATGTGCTCTCCGAGCCGTACCTGGGGCGTCAGACCCGCGCAGCGATGGAGAAAATCACCATTCTCGAGCGCGGCACCGACATGGTCCTGGCGGCGCACCGCACGCCGGTGCGCGGACGGCTGGTGGCCACAACGGTGGAGACCGTCCGATTCACCCGCCCGACCCGCGTCGACTTCCGGGTGACCCGCGGCCCCGTGCCGCACGTCACCGAGTCCTTCCTGCTCAGTGACCACGCCGGATGGACGCGATTGCAGTACACCGGGGAGCTCGGCGCCGACCTGTGGGCGCTCGGGCAATGGTGGGGCGGGGTGGTGGCCGGCCCCTGGGAGCGGGTTGTGCACTCCACGTTCAAGGCTGTGAAAGCCGAGGCCGAGCGCCGCGCCCGCACGGCCTGAGCGGCGCCGGCAGTGCGGTGGCGCGATGCCCGCTCGGCGCACGTCCCTCGAGGGCCCCGGTCCCGGCCCGACGGGATTCGTGCTTTTCGGCGCCACCGGCGACCTGGCCAAGCGGATGGTGCTGCCGGCGTTCTATCAGCTGGCTATCGAGGACCTGCTGCCCGAGGACGGGCTGCCCGTGGGCAACGACCGTGGGTGCGAGTGGGATCAGCACACCTGATTCGAGTACGGCCGCTTCGATCGGTCGAGCTGAGCGTCGCCTTGACCGAGCATTCGGTAACCTGGAGGGATGCCCCGCCCTCGATCGGTCGACGAAGATGAGCT
>JAOPVO010000270.1 GCA_025966155.1 Pseudonocardiales bacterium | reverse complement strand
CGCGGCCACCGCGACCATGAACTGGCCGCCGCCAGGCTCGATCGACGTGATGATCGGCGTCGCCGGGGTCAGCCGGGAGAATCGGTCCTCCAGCCACTCGGCCGTTGCCTGGGCGTCGGAGCGCGTGGGGCAGCGCGCCACCCCCTCGCGCCCGCCTCTGCGCTCGAGCCGCTCGGCCACGCCCATCAGCGGCGCCGGGTCGGCGACGAAGAGGCGATCCGGCCACGGGATGACGGCCTTGATCGCCCCCTTCTTCGTATTGCAGCCCCGGTGCGCCAGCCGCTCGTCGCCGGCGTCGTCCTTGCGCCCGTGCTTGCCCTTGGACTTGGCGGCGGCCGCCGCGCCCCGGCCATCGACGCTGGGGCCGCGCGAATCGTTGACCGACATCGACGGATCGACCGGCTCGTCGCACAGCCAGCAGCGCCAGCCGTCCCGCTCGGCAACATCCTGAAGCTGGCTCATGCAGCCAGACGCTAGCCGCTGCTGCCAGTGCGCCCGAAGTCGCCGTGCCCCGTCCCAGCCGGCCGGAAAGAAGCCGCGCGCGGATCCGACGCAGCTCACAATTGACTTGGACCGTACTTGTCTACTAACTTTATAGGCATGATCGAGTATCAGCGCGCCGAGATGGCCTCCCTGGCTGTCATTCGCGCGGCCTCGGTCCACGGAGCGGCGCGCGTGAGCCCGCTCCTGACGCAGCGCCGGGTCATCGACCTCGGCCGCCGCGCGGCCGCCGGCTGTCCGCGCCGCTAGCGCGGACCCTCCACCGCGCCCTCCCCGACACCGGGGCCGATCCAGCCGTCACCGGCTCGATGCCGGCCCTGGCGCGTCGACGAGCCCTCCGTCCCCACGGCGGGTGCACTTCGCCGCTCCGCCATCGACGCGGGTGGCCCTTGTCCGCGCACTGCCCCTCCCGCCTGCACGCCACCCGAACAGCCACCGCTCGAGAGGACCACCACCATGTCCGGCCCCTCCTTCGACTCCGTCATCCCGGCGACCGCATCGCCCGAGGTCGAGTTCATCAGCCTGTCCCACCTGAACCCGTCGACGGAGCTCAACCCGGTCCCCTCGCGCGGAATCGACCTCAAGTACTTCCGCAAGTACGTCGCGGCGCTGGAGGACAGCGGCTACGACTACACCTTGCTCCCCTATGGATCCAGCAGCGCGGACTCCTTCGTGGTGGCCAGCGCGGTGGGCCAGCTGACCGAGCGCCTGAAGCCGGTTGTCGCCCTGCGCCCGAACACCACGCCCCCGACCGTCGCCGCCCAGAAGCTCGCGACGCTGGACCAGCTGACCGAGGGCCGGGCGGTTGTCCACATCATCTCCGGCGGCAACGACGCCGAGCAGGCCCGCCAGGGCGACTACCTCCCCAAGGACAAGCGGTACGCCCGCACCTCGGAGTACGTCGACATCCTGCGCCGCGCGTGGACCGAGCCCGCGCCGTTCAGCCACGACGGCGAGTACTACAAGTTCGACAACTTCGGCCCCGGGTTCGCCCCCTACGGCGGCCCGATCCCGATCTCGATCGGCGGCCAGTCCGACGAGGCGTTCCAGGTCGGCGGCACGAAGGGCGACATCTTCAGCTTCTGGGGCGAGCCCCTGGACGACCTCCGCAGCGAGATCGAGCGGGTCAACGCCATCGCCCGCACCGCCGGGCGCGGGAACCCCCGCATCTGGGTGACCTTCCGCCCGATCGTCGCCGCCACCGACGAGCTCGCCTGGGAGAAGGCGCGCGAGTACGTCGCCAAGATCGAGGCGACCTACGCCAAGGCGGCCTTCCGCGCCGTGGTCCCCGGCGCCCCGCAGAATGTCGGATCGCAGCGCGCACTGTCCTTCGCCAGCAAGGCCGAGCTGTACGACCGCGCGCTCTGGACCAAGACCGCGGCCGTGACGAACGCCGCCGGCGCCTCCACCGCGCTGGTCGGCTCGCCCGAGACCGTCGCCGCGGCCATCCTCGACTATGTCGACCGCGGCGCGTCGCTCGTATCGATCCGCGGCTACGACACCCTGGTCGACGCCGTCGACTACGGCCGCCACGTGCTTCCGTTGGTGCGCCAGGAGATTGCCCACCGCAAGGCCACCGGGCAGCGCGGCACGCTGCAGGGCGAGCACCTCGGAAACTACGGCGCCGAGTACGCCCAGTTCGCCACGGCCGGCCGGTAATGACCGCGCTCGCCACCCGCACCTTCACCGCGCCCGACCTCTCGGCCGAGGGCCTGGCCAAGGTCACCGCCGAGATCGCCAGCACCGCCGCCGAGCACGACCGCAGCGGCGCCATCCCGTGGCCCGGCCTCGAGGCCGCCCACCGGGCGGGCCTGCTGACGGCCTCGATCGGCGCCCAGTTCGGCGGCCCGGGCCTGGGCCACCGCGATATCGCCCGGATCCTCACCGCGATCGGCGAGGGCGACGCGTCGGTCGGGCTCATCGCGTCGAACACGCTGATGGCCCACGCCGGGCAGGCCGTGCACCCGCACTGGCCGACGGCGTTCTACGACGACGCGCTGGACCGCTCGCAGACCGATCCGACCCTGATCAATGCGATCCGGGCCGAGCCGGAGCTCGGGGCCCCAGCCCGCGGCGGACTGCCCACGACGACCGCGACGCGCACGGCCGACGGCTGGATCCTCAACGGCCACAAGGCATACGCCAGCGGCGGCACCGGCCTGGCGTACCACGTGGTGTGGGCGGTGGCCGATGAGCCCAACGCCGATGCCGATCACCCGCGCGTCGGCCACATCATCGTGCCTGGCGACTCCGCCGGGATCACCTGGGTCGACACCTGGGACCACCTGGGCCTGCGCGCGTCCAATACCCACGATGTCATCTACGACCGCGTGGCCCTGCCGGCCGATGCGTTCATCGAGATCCCGCGCGGGGCGGACGGGGTGTACCGCGACCCGGCGGCTGCCGCCGGGCCGGGCAGCTTCGCCCATCCGGCGCTCTACATCGGCGTGGCCCGCGCGGCGCGCAGTGCATTCGCCGACTATGCCCGGAACCGGGTTCCCACGGCACTGGGCAAGCCGATCGCGCAGACCGACCGGATCCAGTCCGTGGCCGGGGAGATCGACCTGCAGATCGTGGCCGCCGAGACGCTCCTGCACGGCGCGCTGCTGCGCATCGAATCCGGCGACAAGACGATCCTGGCCGAGCTGTCGGCAGTCAAGATCGCGATCGCCCGCGCGGTGATCGCCGCGACCCAGACCGCGGTTGCGGCATTGGGGAACCCCGGGCTGTCCAAGCAGAGCTCGCTCGAGCGCCACCTGCGCGATGCCCTCTGTATCCGGGTGCACCCGCCGCAGGAGGACACCGTCCTGCTGGCCAGCGGCCGCCGCATCCTGGGCGTCTAGATCCTCCCCCTCGCGTCACTTCATAGCCACCAAACAATCTCCATCCCCACTACAGAAGGACAACTGATGAGCATGCTCCGACGCCTCGGGCGGCCGGCGCCACACCGGAAGGCCGTTGCGGCCATAGCCCTCGCCGGGCTGGCCGTCTTGGCCGGCTGCGGGGGCAGCAGCGGCGGTTCCGGCGGGTCCACGGACGACGCCACCCCCAAGGCCGGCGGCGAGCTGAAGGTCTCGTTCTTCCCGGACAACGCGAACTTCTCGTGCATCGACCCGTTCCAGGTCTACTGGATCGAGCACCGCACGATCGTCCGGAACTTCGCCGACTCCCTGACCGACCAGGACCCCGATACCGGCGAGATCGTGCCGTGGCTGGCGTCGAAGTGGGAGATCAGCCCCGACGGGCTGAACTACACCTTCACCCTGCGCGATGGAGTGACCTTCAGCAATGGCAACAAGGTCGACGCGCAGGTCGTGGCCGACGACGTCAAGGGCTGGCTGGCCACGGTGGCCGCCACCAACGGCACGGCCTACGGCGCCTCGTACATCCAGGGCCTGACCGGCGCGACCGTGGTTGATCCGCTGACGGTGAAGCTCACCCTCAGCCAGCCCAACGCGAGCTTCCTCCAGGCGACGTCCACCACGAACCTGGCGATCACCGACCCCGCCGAGTACCAGCTGCTCCCGGCTGACCGCTGCACCGGCAAGGGCGTCATCGGCTCGGGCCAGTTCGTCCTGGACCACTACACCGCCAAGGTCGAGACCGTCATCACGAAGCGGACCGGCTATGCGTGGGCCTCGAAGCTGGTCAAGAACCAGGGCGATGCCTACCTGGAGAAGGTGACCTTCACCTACGTCGCCGAGGACAGCGTCCGGATCGGGAACCTGACCAGCGGGGCCATCGACGTCTCCTGGCCCCGCAACCCCATCACCCCCCAGGACGAGAAGCTCATCGAGGCCTCGGGCCAGACGGTGGAGAAGCGCGCGCTTCCCGGTGTCTCGTACACCCAGTTCGCCAACACCACCGAGGGCCGGCCGCTGAGCGACCCGCAGGTGCGGCAGGCGCTGTACAAGGCCGTCGACCTGAAGACCTACGCCAAGACGGTCTTCGGGGACGACTACCCGGTCGTGGCCGGCCCGTTCGACTCGACCACGCCGTTCTACTCCGCGCAGGCCAGCAAGCTGGCGTACGACCCGGACGGGGCCAAGAAGCTGCTGGACGCCGCGGGCTGGAAGGTCGGCAGCGATGGCTTCCGCGCCAAGGACGGCAAGCAGCTGGTGCTCGACTACCCGGTGACGCAGTTCAGCGCCGGCCCCGAGCTCCTGCAGGCGCAGCTGAAGGTGGTCGGGATCAACCTCGCCCTCCGCACCCTGACCCCGGCGCAAACGGCGACCTACGTCAAGGACGGCGACTACGACCTGACGCAGACGTACTTCACGCGGGCCGATCCCGGCGCGCTGCAATTCATCCTGAACCCGGATGTCGCCAACTCCAAGGCGCTGGCCAACCGCTCAGCCACCCCCGCCGTGACGGAGCAGATCAAGGCGCTGTTCAAGAAGGCCATCCAGACGACGGATGCCGCGCAGACTAAGCAGGCTTACGCCGACCTGCAGGCCCTCCTGATCGATCAGGGCGTCACGTTCCCGCTGTTCGAGCGGGTCCAGGAAGCGGGCGTCAGCAAGGACGTCCACGGCTTCGCGTTCACCTCGGAGAGCTTCCTGCGCCTGAACGACGTCTGGAAGAGCTGACCCGACAGAACCAACCGGGCGGTGCGCCGCGCTCAACCCGCGGCGCGCCGCCCACCCGCACCATCACAAAACTAGGAAGGCGCACCGATGACCCGCTACATCCTGGGTCGCGTACTGCAGGCACTCGGGGTCCTGTGGGCGGCATTCACCCTCACGTTCGCGATCCTCTACCTGCTGCCCAGCGACCCGATGGAGCTCCAGCTGGCCGCGGCCGGCCTGCAGGCCGACGGGATCAGCCCGCAGCAGCTGGCGGACCTGAAGCACCAGTACGGGCTCGATCAGTCGATCTGGGGCCAGTACTGGACCCGCCTCAGCGGCGCCGTGCACGGCGACTTCGGAATGTCGCTGACTCAGAATCTCCCGGTCCGCGACCTGATCCAGGCGCGAATCGGCCAGACGCTGCTGCTCACCGGGTGCGCCTGCACGGTGTCGATGGTGCTCGGCCTGGCGCTGGCCTATCTGGCGACCTTCGTCCGGTGGAACCCCCTGCGGCTGTTCCTCACCCGCCTGCCCGCTCTGGGTGCGTCCTTCCCGCAGTTCTTCATCGCCTTGATGCTGATCCAGTTCCTGTCCTTCAAGCTCGGGCTGTTCCCGGCAATGGGCAATACCGGCTGGAAATCCCTGGTCATGCCGGTCGCCACGATCTCGGTCCTGACATCGTCGGTGCTTGCCCAGGTCCTGATCAAGAGCTTCGACGACACGCTGCGCCAGCCGTACATCGTGACCGCACGGGCGAAGGGCCTCTCGCGCTCGGCGGTGCATCTCAAGCACGCGCTGCGCAACGCCGCCCTGCCGGCCATGACCATCCTCGGCCTGGTGATCGGGCTGAGCGTGACCAGCTCGATCATCGTCGAGACGATCTACACCCGCGTCGGGATCGGCCGCCTGGCCCAGGAGGCCGTGCTGTCCCAGGACGTGCCGGTGGTGCTCGCGGTCGTGACCATCGCCGCCGCGATCTTCGTGACCGTCAACCTGATCGTCGACCTGCTGTATCCGCTGCTCGACCCGCGCATCGCCCGCAACCGCGGCCGCGTCCGGGTGCCGGCAGCCCAAATCGAGGTGAGCGCGGCATGAGCGTCGAGAGCCAACTTACGCACGACCCCGACGCGGTGCTGGCGCATCTCGATCCGCCCGACACCGACGCCCCCGTCGCCGCCGACGCCCCAGATGCCGCGGCGTCCAAGCGGCCGCCCCGAAGCGGCCGGCGGGCACGGCTGCACACGAGCGCATCCCAGCTCGCCCGCAAGCCCGGCTTCCTCATCGCCGTGGTGTGGGTCCTGTTCGTCGGCATATCGGCGTTCTGGCCCACGCTGATCACCTCCCGGGACCCGTATGAGACTCATCCTGAGTCGGCAATGCTCTCCCCGAGCCTTGGCCACCTCTTCGGAACGGACAACTACGGCCGCGACCTGTGGACGCGGGTTCTCTACGGCTCGCCGCTGACCATCAAGGCAACCCTGCTGGCTATCCTCATCGCGATCGTGCTCGGCCTGACCCTGGGCGTCGTATCCGGCTTCCTCGGCGGCTTCGTCGATGCGGTGCTCATGCGCGGCGTCGATGTCCTGCTCGCCGTTCCGGGCCTGCTGCTGGCGCTGTCGATCGTCACGGCGCTGGGCTACGGCACGCTGCCGGTCGCCATTGCCGTGGGCATCGGCATCGTCCCGGGCTTCGCCCGGACGACCCGCTCCGAGGTCCTGCGCGTCAAGACGCTGCCGTACGTCGAGGCCGCCCGTGCCGGCGGCGCGTCCTGGGGCCGGATCCTGCTGCGCCATATCCTGCCCAACTCGTGGGGACCGGTAGCCGTCCTGGCCGTCCTGGACGCAGGCGTTGCCATCATCGCGATCGCCTCGCTGAGCTTCCTCGGCTTCGGCGCGGCACCGCCCGCCGCCGAGTGGGGCACGCTGATCTCCGATGGGCGCAGCTACCTCATCACGTCGTGGTGGCTGAGCCTGCTGCCCAGCCTCTTCGTCGCCATGATCGTTCTCTCGCTCAACCACATCTCGAAGACGCTGCAGGAGCTCACCCGATGACGCCCGCGAAAGATAGCCGACGCACTATCACGCCCCTGGTCCAGATCACCGGGCTCGACGTCGGCTACGTCCGGCACCGCACCGTGGTCCCGGCCGTCGTCGGGCTGGACCTCACCGTCGCGCACGGCGAGATCGTCGCCATCGTCGGGGAATCCGGCTCGGGCAAGACCACCACCGCCAACGCCGTCATCGGGCTGCTGCCCGAGAACGGCCGCATCACGGCCGGCTCCGCGATCGTCGACGGCGTCGAGACGGCGGGAGCCCGCGAGCGCACGCTGCGCGCGCTCCGCGGATCGGTCGTCGGGCTCATCCCCCAGGACCCCATGACCGGGCTTAATCCGACCAAGCGGATCGGCGCGCAGATCGCCGAGGTCGTGCGGCTGCGCGGGCTCCGCGGGGCATCGGCGCAGGCGGAGGTCCTGGAGTTCCTCGACCGGGCCGGGGTCTCCGATCCCGTCCTCCGGGCGCGCCAGTACCCGCACGAGCTCTCCGGCGGGCTGCGGCAGCGCGTGCTCATCGCCATCGCGCTGGCCGGGCGGCCCAAGCTGATCATCGCCGACGAGCCCACCAGCGCCCTGGACGTCACCGTCCAGAAGCGCATCCTCGATCACCTCAGCGAGCTGGCCCGCGACGAGGGCATCTCGCTGCTGATCATCACCCACGACCTCGCAGTGGCGGCCGATCGCGCCGACAAGATCGTGGTCATGCAGCACGGGCGCAAGGTCGAGGAGGGCGTGCCGGCCCAGATCCGCGACGCGCCTCGCCAGCCGTACACCAAGCAGCTGATCAACGCCGCGCCCAGCCTGGCCGACCATGGCCGGATCGTGCCGCGCTTCGATGTGCGAGGCCAGACTGCGCCCGAGCCGATCCTCACGATGACCTCAGTCAGCAAGACCTTCCCCATCAACGACGCCCGGCGCGGGCAGCGCGGATTCAACGCCCTCGAGCAGGTGAGCATTTCCGTGCCGCGCGGCCAGACCCACGCCCTGGTCGGGGAATCGGGCTGCGGCAAGACAACCACCCTGCGCATCGCCCTCGGGCTCGAGGCGCCGACCAGCGGCGCCGTGCATCTGGAAGGCGCCCAGTTCAGCGGCCTATCGTGGCGCGAGCAGCGCCCGCTGCGGCGCAAGGCCCAGCTGGTGCACCAGGACCCGTTCGCCACGCTCGATCCCAAGTTCACCGTGGTGCAGTCCATCACCGAGCCGCTGGTGTCGTTCGGGATCGGCAACCGCAGCAGCCGCCAGGCCCGTGCGCGCGAGCTGCTGGACCAAGTCGCGCTGCCGGAGTCCTACCTCGACCGACTCCCGAGCGAGCTGTCCGGCGGCCAGCGCCAGCGCGTCGCGATCGCCCGCGCGCTGGCCCTGGGCCCGGACCTGCTGATGCTCGATGAGCCGGTATCCGCGCTGGATGCCCTGGTGCAGGGCCAGATCCTGAGCCTGCTGGCCGACCTGCAATCCCGACTCGGACTCTCGTACCTGTTCGTCTCGCACGATCTGTCCGTGGTCGCGCAGATTGCCCACACCGTCTCGGTGATGAGCCGCGGCCGCGTGGTCGAGGACGGGCCGGTGGCGGAGGTGTTCACCAACCCGCAGAACGCGTACACCCAGGAGCTGCTCGAGGCGATCCCCGGGCGCCGCGCGACGGGCATCCCGGCATGACCAGCGTCGCCACCTCCCTTGCTGCGGCCGCGGGCGCCGTCCGGGCCAAGCAGCGGCTGGGGTTCAACACCCGGGTCTCGTTCCCGACCGGCGAGGCGGCGCGCGGCCTGCGCGAGGGCATCGACCTGTTCCGTGCCGCTGAGCAGCTGGGCTATCAATCCGGCTGGTGCTACCAGCGGCACTTCGATAACTATCTATCGTCGCCGCTGCCGTTCTTCGCCGCGGTCGGCCAGCACACCAGCTCGATCGACCTGGGCAGCGCCGTCATCCCCGCCCGGAATCAGGAGCCCATCCTCCTGGCCGAGGCCGCAGGCACCGCCGACCTGCTCACCGGCGGCCGCCTGCAGCTGGCGTTCTCCAGCGGCACGGATGTGTGGGACGCCGTGTTCGGCCCGGTCGACACCGATGCCCGGACGGAGGGGCAGCGCCGCCTGCTGCGGTTCCTGGACGCCGTCGCCGGCGAGGTGATCCACACCGTGGCCGAGCCCCAGCCGCGCGGCGGCCCGCCGGCCGGCACCGAACTGCGCGTCACCCCGCACAGCCCGGGCCTGCGCGAGCGGATCTGGTACGGCTCGGGCAGCATCGCCTCGGCCGAGAACGCCGCCCGCCAGGGCCTCAAGCTCATCACCGGGACGATCCTGCACGACGTGCCCGAGGGCGTGTGCTTCGCGGAGCACCAGGCGGTCCTCATAGCCGCCTATCGCACCGCGTGGCTCGGCGCCCATGGCACGCCGCCTCCCCCGGTCGCGGCCGCGGCCTCCGTGCTCCCCGCCACGACGGCGGAGCTGCGCCGGACCTACGCCGACTACGACCTCGAGCGGCGCACCCAGGGCCCGGCGGCCTCCCGGCCCAAGGGCGCGCTGCCGCCGGCGCTGAGCGCGCAGATGCCGGCGGGCTTCGCGATGAGCCCGGTGCACCACGGCGACCCCGACGAGGTCACGGCGGCTGTGCTCGCCGATCCCGGCCTGTCGATCGCCGATGAGCTGGTGCTGTTCCTGCCGCCGGCCTTCGGGCTCCAGGAGAATGTGCTCCTGCTGCGCGACCTCGCCGCAACCGTGGCGCCGGCACTGGGCTGGTCGCCGGGCCGCTGACGGCGACGGCGACGGCGACCCGCCGGTATGCCGAGTGGCTACCCGGTGAGCTTGAGCCGGACCGAGCCCGTTCCGGGGCCATAGGCGTTGACGACGATCGTGTATTCGCCGCTCACGGGCAGGGCGATCTGGTCGACCGACCCCTTGCCGCTGATGGAGCACGCCGAGGCGATCTCCGCGCCGTTCGGTTGCTTGAGCTCGACCAGGTCGCACTGATCGTCGAAGGTCGACCCCGAAACCTCCACTGCCACCTTCTGGCCGACGGCGCCCTTGAAGGTGAACGTCGATGTCCCGCCGGGCTGGGCGATCGTCCCGGTGGCCGCGGATCCGTTGATGGCTATCGACCCAGTCTGGTCGGTGTCCTTGATCAGCTTGAGGGTCACCCGGCCCGTGGCCGAATTGTCGGGGTCGACGGTGATCATGTACGAGCCGGCGCCGAGGTGGGTCTGGTCGATCTCGCCCTCCCCGCCGATGACGCAGCCATCGCCGAGGGTCAGCCCCGAGGCATCGGTCAGGTCGACCGCGCTGCATTGATCGGGCAGGGTCGATGCGCTGAGCTGGACGTACACGTCGACCGGCCCGGTGGTCGAGAAGGTGTAGCTGGCGGTGCCTCCGGGCTGCGCGATCGTCGCCACGACCGCTGGGCCATCGATCGTCAATGCGTTGGTGGTGCTCGCAACCGAGAGCACCTTGAGCGTCACCGTTCCCGCGACGCCGCCCGCCGGGGCCACCGCGATGGTGTACGTGCCGGTGCTCGGCAGGGTCGTCGTGTCGATCTGCCCGGCACCGCCGATCAGGCAGCCCGAGGCGATGGCCGCGCCCGGAGGGTCGTACAGCCGAAGGACATTGCACTCCGAGGGGACAGTGGATGCCGTCGCCTGGACGTAGATCTGCTGGCCGGCCGTGCCGGCGAAGGTGTAGCGCGCGGTGGGCTGACCCGTCGAGAGGTTGACGTGGACGGCCGCACCGTCGACGGTCAGCGAGCCGCTGGCCTCCGACGTGATGGCGTCCGCGTACGCGTCGGCGAATTCGGTGTGGCCGGTGAGCCCGACATCGAGCATGCAGTTCTCCAGCTGCGTGGGGTCCGCGATGCCGGCGCCGATGCAGATCGCCCGGGCTCTGGGCAGGTTGGCGATGCCCTCCAGCGACGTCGCCGCCCTGGGGAACGACTTGTCCGTATAGCTGGCTGTGGTCTTGCCTGACGCATAGGCGAACAGCGAATCGGCCTGGGCGATGCGCCAGCTATCGGCGTAGGCCGGATACAGCGTCCCGAAGGTCGGCGTGATCACGTCCCCGCCCTTGATGCGGACGTCATTGCCCGGGTCGCCGTCGAAGTCGCCCAGCAGCCCGCGCAGATGCCCGGCATGCGCTTCGGCCGGCCGGAGGCGCAGTAGCAGCCCGAAGGTCCCGATCTGGGAGAGATTGGCCAGCGACCCGTCCGGCCAGGTCACGAGCACCTCGGGCCCGCGCTCACCGGCCCGGATCTCGATGGTCCCGCCCCTAAGCAGAGTGCCGTCATCCAGCGGGCGCGCCTCGCCGCCGACCGTCAGCGTCATGCCCGCGATTCCGGAGGCGATCTCCACCTTGTCGCCGGCGACGTCAAGGGCAATGGCCGTATTCACGGCTACGTCAGCGAAGTCGGCGAACTGCTGCTGGCGGACCTGGACCTCGAACCCGCCGCGAGAGTCGATGGCGGCCACGAACTCCCCCACCGCCTGGAAGTCGTAGAAGCGCCCGTCGAAGGTGGCGAGGTGCGGATCGCCATTGGTCGAGCCCGTCGGCTTTACCGGCGGCGGCTTCGGCGGGTCCTTCGGCGGTGGCGGCTTGCACTCCCCGCTCGGCAGCGGGTCATCCCCGTAGGTCGTGCGCGGGGGCAGCCCATGCGTCGTGCGGTATTTATTCTGCGCCCGGGTGGCGTTGACCTCGGTGATCTTTATCTTGCTGTCGACGAGCTTGCCGTCGGGCCCGGCCGTGAAGCAGTCGCGCGTGTCCTGGCCGCCATTGTTGTCGTCATAGGCGTGATTCATCTCGTGATAGAGGCTCGAGCACTTCTCGGCATTGCCGCCGCCCACGTACGGATGCTGGTCGGCCGCATTCCAGGTGATGATGCTGATCTTGGTGCCCGGGACATGGATCTCGCTGTTCTCGACCTTGTTGTTCCCATTGATCTGGACCCGATTGTCCGGGTCGTCGAGAGTGGGCAGTATCCCGGCCGGATCCCCGCCGGGCGCCCGGAAGATGGCCATGCACGTGGCGTAGTCCCCAGCGGCGGCCGTGTCCGCGCTGAGCTCAGCCCGCGCATCGGGCGGACGCACGGCAACCGTCAGCAGCCCGACCGCGATCAGGATCGCCGCGGCGGCCGCGCCCCCGCGTCGACCGCGCCTGATCAGCAGCAGGAGCACGATCACCGCCGCCAGAAGCACGAGCCCGCCGCCCAGCAGATACACCCAGACTCCGGAGCCCCCGCTCACCCCACCCGGGCCGGCCGTCGGCTTGGTGGCGGCGAGGCCGACGGGCGCCGCGGCCGGGTCGGCGGTGGAGCACACCGGCACGGTCCCGGCGACGATCACGGGCACCGTGTAGGTCGCCGACAGGGTCAGGGGCGCCGTCGGGTCGAACGCGTACAGCGACGCCACGGCCCCCGAATCCGACCACGCCAGCGATTCGAGGTAGCTCGTGCCTGACCCGTCGCTCAAGACGGTCAGCGGAATGGCCCGGGCCGCTCCCGGCTCGAGCGTGACGAGCCGAGTGGTGACCGACTCCTCCAGGCCCTCAGCGATCGCGGCCGGGGCGGAGATCGGCGGGAGGCCCGCGCCGCCCTGCTCCACCACCACCAACTGGGCGCTGCCCAGGTCGCTGGTGGTGATCTGGCAGGGCACCGACGAGGCGTTGCGCAGCGTGAGCGTCGGCTCGCCCGACCATCCGCTGACCGTCACCTCGAGGCCCTGCGCCGGCCCTGTGGGCGGCGCCGCCTCGGCGGACGGGGCTCCCGGGCCGAGCAGGGCGGCGACGCCAAGCAAGACGGCGAGCGCGATCCCGCTGCGCCCGCGTCGAAGCGCCGTGGTGGACCGCAGGGTCGGCATGCGCTGAGTATGTCGATCCACGGCACCGGCGGATAGCGTCGACGGCATGACCTCGGTGGTGCTGCTGCACCCGCATCCGGACATGGGCGGCAATCGATACAACAATGTCGTCACCGCGCTGTATGACGCATTCGGGTCCGCGGGGATAGCGGCGCATCGATTCGATTTCGCCTCGTCCGACCCGCAGGGTGCCCGCGATCAGACCGTGGCTGCTATCGATGCGGCCGAGGCGCCGGTATTCCTCATCGGCTACTCGTTCGGCGGCGGGGTGGCCGCGACCGTCGACCATCCGTCCATCGCCGGGTGGTGCCTGATCGCACCGGCACTGACGCTCCTCGCCCCGACGATCGGCGCCGATCCGCGGCCGAAGTACGTCCTGGCCGCACAGGACGACGCGTGGTTCGGGCCCGACGCGATGCGCGCCGCAACTACCGGCTGGGTCAACACATCGCAGGCTGTGCTTCCGGGAACCGACCACTTCTTCGCCGGCAGTGCCGCCGAGCGGGCCGCCGATCTCGTCCTGCGGCACGTTCAGTCGCTGTACTGAGACTCGCGCCCCGCACAGTTGGCGATCCTCAACAGCAGCAGGGGAGGGCTTTCTCCTACACGTTTGTAGGAGTCAGCGGCGGGCAGCACACATCGTGCCGCGGTCGGCGGTACGCACTCGAGTGCTTCTGGAGGAACCGCCATGCTCGGATTCATCGTCAGCCTCATCATCATCGGACTCATCGCCGGTGCCGTGGCCGACTGCTCGTGCCTGGCCGCCAGGACCTGAGCATCCCCGCGACTATTGCGATCGGCATGATCGGCTCGTTCGTCGGCGGTTTCCTCGGCTATGTGCTATTCCACAAGGACAGCACGGAAGGCGCACTGCAGCCGGCCGGCATCATCGGCTCCATCATCGGCGCCGTTATCGTCCTGCTGGTGTGGACCCGCATGGGAGCCCGTCGCACCGTCCGCTAGCCCTCGTCCTGCCAGCTTCGCTCCTGTCGTGGAGGCGTCATGACCGCCGACATTCCCGCGCCGTCGCCTGAGTCGAACCCCTCGACCAACGACGATGCTGCCGCCGCCAAGCTGTGTGGGATGACGCACCTCCCGACCGGCAGGGTTTGTGTGCAGCCCGCTCGGCACACGGGGTCGTGCGACTTCCAGCTCCCATCGGGCTAGCTGGCGTTTGCGTCCGAGTGGGCGGGAGTTCACGCCATGCGGGCTGCGCACCAGCTATGAGACCGGCCGTGGCAGATTGGCAGCCATGCCCGCATCGTCGCCTGCCCGCCGACTCGACGGCATCCCGCCCACCATCTTCGCCGAGATGTCGGCACTGGCCCTGCGCACCGGCTCGGTCAACCTGGGCCAGGCCTTCCCGGACGAGGACGGCCCGCCCGGGGTGATCGCCGCGGCGGTGGCCGCGCTCGAGGGCGGCCACAACCAGTACGCCCCGAGCATCGGCGACCCGGCCCTGCGACGGGCCGTCGCCGATCATCAGCTTCGCCGCTACGGAATAGCACTCGACCCCGATACCCAGGTGGCTATCACCACCGGCGCCACCGAGGGCATCGCGGCGGCGCTGCTCGGGCTCGTCGATCCCGGCGATGAGGTGGTTGTCCTGGAGCCCTACTACGACTCCTACCCGGCGATGCTGCAGATGGCCGGCGGCGTGCGCCGACCGGTCACATTGCGCTCCCCCGACTTCCGGATCGATCTGGACGAGCTGAGGGCGGCCGTCACCCCGCGCACCCGCTTCGTGCTGCTCAACAGTCCGCACAACCCGACCGGGACGGTCCTCACCAGAACCGAGCTGGAGGCCATGGCAGAGCTTGCTATCGAGCACGACCTGACGGTGATCACCGACGAGGTCTATGAGCACCTGGTGTACGACGGGCGCGAGCACATCTCGATAGCCACGCTGCCTGGCATGGCCGAGCGCACGCTCACCCTGTCGAGCGTCGGCAAGTCGTACTCCCTCACCGGGTGGAAGGTCGGCTGGGCGACGGGCCCGGCCGCGCTCGTGGCGGCCGTTCAGTCGGCGAAGCAATGGCTGACCTTCACCTCCGGCGCTCCGCTTCAGCCCGCAGTCGCGAAAGCGCTGACCACGCATTCGGAGTACCCGCATGCACTCGCCAAAGAGCTCCAGGAGAAGCGCGATCTGCTCTGCGCCGGTCTCCGAGCGGCCGGCTTGCAGACGTCAACGCCGCAGGGCACATATTTCGCGATGTCCGATATCACCGACCTCGGCTGGGACGACGGCCTCGCCTTCTGCCGCGCGCTGCCCCAGCTCGCCGGGGTCGTCGCGATCCCGGCCCAGGTGTTCTACGACGACCCACATGGGCCCGGCCGGCACCTGGTGCGGTGGGCCTTCTGCAAGAAGCGCGAGGTCATCGCCGAGGCGATGTCGCGACTGCTGGTGGCCGACCTCCGGGCCTGAGGAGCCGAGACCCTCGATCGCTCGGACTGTCTAGCGGGGCCGCCCGGGCTGTCGGAACATAGCCGCCGTCGCTGTCGGTTGGCCTTGAACTGGTGATGGCGTGGCGGAAGCCGACGTGGCCGCTGATGATCGCCCTCATCGTGCTGCGAGCGCTCTCCGGGCTAGGGGACCTCGCAGGCCTGGGCGAGAGCGCAGGCGTCGTGATCATCTCCCTGATCTTCTTGGTGCTGTCCGCAATCGACATCTACCTGCTGCGGCACTGGCTCAAGCGGCCAATCGCGGCGAGCTGACGGTGACTGCGCAGGCGCGTCGCCGCGCCGGCAAGAACTCGCGCAGCCCGGCTAGGGACATTGCCGTGATCAAGCTGCCTCCGGAGACTGAGCTCTGGTCCGGGGACGAGCTACAGCGTCCGGCGAATCCGCCGGTTGTCGCGGGTGAGCTGGCCGCCGGGCGGCGGAGGCCTGACGAACCGTCGGGCTTCCGAGTGTGGCAGGTAGACAGCACCG
>JAOPVO010000148.1 GCA_025966155.1 Pseudonocardiales bacterium | reverse complement strand
GGCGACGACCTCGCCGGGCGCGGCGCGGTCGCCGGCCTCGTCGATGCCGGGGTGGACGCGCGGATCGCTATCGATCCGGCGGCCGCCACCGGAATGTGCATAGTGCTGGTCGGCCCTGATGGGGAGCGGACGATGATCCCGGACACCGGGGCCAATGCCGGGCTCGATGTCGAGGATGTCCCGGCCGCGCTCATCCGGGCCGGGGCCGCCGTTCACGTGTCGGCGTACACCCTGCTCCGACCGGCCACCCGGCCCGTCGCGCTGGCCGCGCTGCGCCTGGCCGCCGAATCCGGCTGCGGGCTCAGCGTCGATGCCGCCTCGGCCGCGCCGCTGTCCGCGGCGCCCGGCGGAGCGGTCCTCTCCTGGCTCCCCGCCGGCACAACCCTCTTCGCCAATGCCGATGAGGCCGCGGTCCTGACCGGGCTGAGCGATCCGGTCGAGGCGGCGCGCGCACTCGCGGCCGCCGGTCTCACGGCCGTGGTGAAGGCCGGCTCCGACGGCGCCTATGCTTGCGCGCCCGGCTCGACGGGCGTCGTCCACTCCCCCGCGCGCCAAGTGGATCTGGTCGACAGCACCGGCGCGGGCGACGCATTCGCCGCCGGCTACCTGGCCGCCCGGCTGGGCGGGGCGACGCTCGAGGCCGCGCTGGCGTCAGGCACGGATCTCGCCGCGCGCGCCGTCGGCCTGGTCGGCGCCCGCCCAGACACCCGATCCGTCAGCCGAGGCCCTGCAGGCGCATAGCCGCCTGGGTATGGCGCCGCAGGATGTCCTCGGTTCCGGGCGCAATGAGGACCCCGTTGCGCACCACCGGCTTGCCGGCGATGACCGTGTGGCGCGCCGAGGTCGGCCCGCAGCGCAGCCACGCCTCGATCGGGTCCGAGAGCGCCCCGGCGAACTGGACGCCCTCCTGCGGCCAGCACACGATGTCGGCGGCCGCGCCCACCGCGATCTGACCGAGCTCGCCGGCGCGCCCGAGGCACGCCGCACTGCCCCGGGTCCCGATGTCGAGCACCTCCCGGGCCGTCATTCCGCCCGGGCCAAGGCGCAGCCGGCCCAGCAGCAAGGCCTGGCGCGACTCCATCCAGAGCGATCCGCTGTCCGTCGACGCCGACCCATCGCACCCTAAGCCGACCGGCACGCCCGCCGCGCGGTAGTCGCGCACCGGCGCGATCCCCCCGCCGCCGATGAGCATGTTCGAGCTCGGGCAGTGGGCCACGCCAACGCCGGCCGCGCCGAGCCGGGCGATCTCGGACTCGTTCGGGTAGATGCAGTGCGCCACCCACGACCGGTCGGTGAGCCAGCCGACCTCCTCGAACTGATCGATCGGCCGCCGCCCGTACCGCTCGAGGCAGTACGTGTCCTCATCGGGATCCTCCGCCAGATGGGTGTGCAGCCGCACATCGAGGGATTCGGCCAGCTCCGCGGTGCGGCGCATCAGGTCCGCGCTGACCGAGAATGGGGAGCAGGGCGCGAGCGCGACCTGGATCATCGCCCCCGGGCCGCGCTGATGGTGAAGCTGCACCAGCCGCGTGGAGTCGGCCAGGATCTCGTCGTCGTCCTGCACCACCGAGTCCGGCGGCAGCCCGCCGTCCTTGATCGACAGCGACATCGAGCCGCGGGTCAGATGGAATCGGAAGCCCAGCTCCTGCGCGGCCTGAACCTGCGCGGTCCAGAGGTCCCCGGCCCCGCGCGGCGCGACGTATTGGTGGTCCATCGACGTCGTGCACCCGCCGAGGGCGAGCTCGGCCATCGCGACCCACGACGACAGGTACGACGACTCCGCGTCCAGCCCGGCCCAGATCGGGTACAGCCCAGATAGCCATTGGAACAGCGTCCCGTTCACCACCGGGGCGAACGAGCGCGTCAGGTTCTGATACATGTGGTGATGAGTGTTGATGAGGCCCGGCGTCACCAGGCAGTTGGCCGCGTCCAGCACATCGCGTGCTATGGGCGGAGCGTCGGACGACCCGCCGATGGCCACGATCACCCCGTCCGTCACTGCGATCCAGCCGCCGGCGATCTCGCGCCCGCCGTCGTCGCAGGTGGCCACCAGGCGCGCGCCGCTGACGAGCAGGTCGACTGTCCCGGGCGCCACCGGGGCAGGGGCGGTCATCGCCGCCCGGCCGAGGGCCCGAAGCGGGCAAGCACGATGCCCTCGAGCGCGGCCACCGCGAAGTACGCGACGACGGACGCGACGGTGACGAGCACCACCGCGGACCATAGGTAGCTGTACCTGAAGGTATTGGCCGCGGCCACAAGGATGGCGTAGCCCACCCCGTTGTGCGTGACCAGCCACTCGGCCACGAGGGCGCCGATCAATGCCCCTGGGACGGAGAGGCGAGCCGCGGCGAATACCGCCGGCAGCGCGCTCGGGATCATCACTTTGCGCGCGACCGTGAGCCGGCCTGCCCCATAGGCGCGGCAGAGGTCCTGCGCCTGGGTCGACGTCGAGCGCAGACCGAAGGCGATCGTGACCAGCGCCGGGAAGAACACCACGATCCCGGTGATGACTGTGACTGCGACGAACCCGGTTCCGAAGATGAGGCGCAGCACCGGCGTCATCGCGATGAGCGGCACCGACCGCAGCAGCACCGCCACCGGCAGGAACGTCGCCTCGACCGGCCGGTAGAGCACGAACGTCAGCGCCGCGCAACAGGCCACGCTCATCCCGACGACGAACCCGATGATCGCGTGGATGAGGGTCAGCCGCAGATCGGGCAGCAGCAGATCCCAATGATCGCCTGCGGATCCGGCGGGCCCGTCGCCATCGGTGACGAGGTAGTGCCAGACATCGACCGGGGATTTCGCGACGAAGTTGTTCAGGTCGAAGATCCGCAGGGCCGCATCCCAGATGATGATGATGAGCGCCATCGACAGCAGAGCGCCACCCACCGATCGGCACACGCGCCCGAGCGACTGCATCATCGCCGAACCGCGGCTCTCGTCCGGCGCGGCGAGGGGCACACCCGTCGTCACGTCCGCGGCCGTCAGCAGCGCGGTCACGTCGACGCCCCTCCCGGCTTCGGCGCCCACGGGGTCGCGACGCGCGCGATGAGCGCAATCGCCCCGTAGGCCAGCCCCGAGAGCAATCCGGCCACCAGCGCCAGGGCCCACGTCCGCTCGATGTTGATGTTGGCCTGGCTGGCCGTCATGGCCGGGCCGAGCCCACTATCGACCCCGCCGAGGAACTCCCCGAGGATCGCGCCGAGGATGGCGGCCGGCCCGGCGACCTTCAATGCGGCCAAAGTGCTGGGGATCGCGTTGATCAGGCGCACCTTCACCAGCTGCGTCCACCGGCCGCCGCCATAGGCATGCACCAGGTCGAGCGACGTCTGCTCCACCGCCCGCAGGCCCAGGAGCATGCCGACCAGGCTCGTGTAGAAGACCGAGATGGCCGCCAGGACGATGATCGGCCGGTTCCCCGTCAGGAACAGCTTGAGGATCGGCCCGACCGCGAGCAGCGGCAGGCAGTACGACGTCACGGCCAGCTGCATGATCGGGGCCTCGAGCAGCGGGACCAGGAGCACGAGCAGGGCGAGCCCCAGCGCCAGCGCGTTGCCGAACGCGTAGCCCCTGGCCGCTTCCCAGAGCGTCGTCCAGGCGTTGCGGCGATAGAAGTCGAAGCCGTCCTCGCGCATCGTCCTGATGACATTCCATGGCCGCGGGATGCCGCTGCCGCGATCGAAGAGCGTCGTCGAGAGCACCGACCACAGCGCCAGGATCAGCAGCAGCCCGACGATGCCGCCGAGCCAGGCCGGCATCTCCCGCCGCTCCCCCGGGACGCGCGTCGCCGTGGCAGCCACAGCCATCAATGCACCGACCCCGACGTGCCGAACAGCAGCTCCGAGAGCCGGTCCTCGTAGGCATGGAACTCGGGCGAGCGCATCATCTCCGCCGTCCGTGGGCGCGGCAGGTCGATCGGCACGACCTCGACGATTCGTCCCGGCCGCGGGGACATCACCGCGACGATGTCGCTGAGCAGCACGGCCTCGGTGATGCCGTGCGTAACCAGCAGGGTCGTGACGCGCCGCTCCATCCAGATCCGCTGGAGCTCCAGGTTCAGCCGCTGCCGGGTCATGTCATCGAGCGCGCCGAACGGCTCATCCAGCAGCAGCACCTTCGGGTCGACGACGAGCGAGCGGGCGATCGCCACGCGCTGGCGCATGCCGCCGGACAGCTGGGCCGGGCGGGCCTTCTCGAATCCCTCGAGCCCGACCAGCTTCACCAGGTCCTGCACCACGCCTGACTTGGTGTCCATGCCGCTGATCTCCAGCGGCAGCGCGATGTTGCCAATCACGGACCGCCAGGGCAGCAGTGCGCTGTCTTGGAAGGCGATCCCGAGGTGGTGGTTCCTGCGCGCCACCTCGGGCGACTCGCCGTGGACCAGCGCCGTCCCCTCGCTGGGCTTCTCCAGATCGGCCAGGATGCGGAGGACGGTCGATTTGCCGCACCCCGAGGGCCCGAGCAGGGACAGGAACTGCCCCGACTCGGTATCCAGATCCGCCCCGTCGAGCGCGGTGACCCGCTTGCGCCCGAGCTTGAACTCCTTGCGCAGCCCTCGGAGCGCAAGCCCCGTCGCCACTGTCGTCGGCGCGCCCACGATCAGGCTGCCGGGACGTCCGGGAGGTTGCTGATCAGCGATGGGTCCTCCTTGTAGATCTCCTCGAGGATCGAGAGATCGAAGACGTCGGACTCCTTGAGCTTGAGGCCGCCGCCGTTGAGGGTGGCGATGTTCTCCTTCATCAGCTCCTCGGTGATGGTGAAGAGGCCGTTCTTCTTGGTGTCCGCGGTGAGGATCAGCTTGTTCTGCGCCGCAGACTCCAGGGTCTGCTCATCGGCGTCGAGCCCAAGGTCCTTGCCGTACTTCGTGGCCGCCAGCTTCGCGCCCATCGACGGGTCCTTGAGGCTCTCGGTCCAGCCGAGGACCTCGGCCCGCAAAAACGCCTTGAGCAGGTCGCGCTTCTTGTCGATCGTGCTCTGCAGGACCATGAAGGTCTCGGACACCAGCGGATAGCCGTGGTCCGCGAGCAGGAAGTACTTGGTGTCGAAGCCCTCGACCTTGAGCGCATTGGGCTCGTTGGTCACGAAGGAGAACCAGCCGTCGACGGCGCCCTGGGTAAGCGGCAGCGGGTCGAATTCGACCGTCACCTTGGTGATCTTCGAGGCGTCCAGCTTGGCTGCGGACAGGAACGAGGCCCAGACCGATTCGTTGGTCGCCTGGACGCCGATCTTCTTGCCGTACATGTCCTGGGGCTTGAGGATCGGCTTGTCGGCCATCGACATCACGCAGAACGGGTTCTTCTGGTACTGCGCGCCGATGATCTTGATCGGGGCGCCGGCGGCGATCGCGGCCCCGGTGATGTCCGGGCCGCTGATGCCCACCAGTGCGACGCCCGAGGCGACATCAGTGTCCTGCGGCGTGGCCGACGCGCCGCCGGAGATGAGCTCAACGGAGCTGAACCCCTCCTTCGTGTAGTAGCCGTTCGTGTCGGCGATGTACTCCCCGGAGAACTCCGCGTTCTTGATCCACGAGAGCCGGATGGTCAGCTTGCCGAAGTCGGCCGGCCCGCCGGTACTGCCGCCGCCCTCGCTTTCGCCATCGCTTCCGCCGCACGCGGCGAGGATCGGGCTGACCAGCGCCAGCGCCCCCAGGCCCGCGCCGGCGAACAGCACCCGGCGGCGATCGACGACGGGGCCGGCGAACAGGCGGCGGATCGAGGCGGCAGGGGTCTGGTCGTCGGTGGGGACAGGGGAAGAACCGGAACGTTTCGACACTTGGTGGCTCCTCAGAGGCAGCCCCGCGGGCGGGGATGTGGCGCCCGCGACCGCAGGCAGAGGGTGACCGTAGGAACAGGCCGTTTCTGGGCGGTTGCTGCCAAATGTTGCCCTTGTTAACGAGACGATTCGACACCAAGCTGTGACCTGAGCCACGAACCGCGGCTCGGTGACTCAGGGTTACATTCCTCGTTCCCGTCACGTTCCTTCGTCCTTATGAGGTGCACATTGGCTGAGATACACGGCAGCTGCTCGGACCAGTTCACTGCTCTGCGCGACGCGTTCGCGCGGAACCTCGACTCCGGCGCCGAGGTCGGCGCCTCGTTCGCCATCGCCCTCGAGGGCGAGATGGTCGTCGATATGTGGGGCGGCTGGGTCGATGAGGAGCACACCGCGCCCTGGGACCGGGACACCATCACCAATGTCTGGTCCTCGACCAAGACGATGATGGGCCTCGAGGCGCTCATGCTGATGGATCGCGGCGAGCTGGACGCGCACCAGAAGGTCGCGCACTACTGGCCCGAGTTCGCGGCCAACGGCAAGGCGGATATGGAGATCCGGCACCTGCTGTCGCATACCAGCGGCCTGCCCGGGTGGGAGGAGCCGGTCACGACCGAGGATCTCTACGACTGGGAGAAGTCGACGGCCATGCTGGCCCGGCAGCCTCCCCGGTGGGCCTACGGCACGGCGTCGGGCTACCAGGCCCTGAACCACGGGCACCTCATCGGCGAGGTCATCCGCCGCATCACCGGCCTCAAGCCCGGGGAGTTCCTGGCCAAGGAGGTCGCCGGCCCGTTGGGCGCGGACTTCCACATCGGCCTCGACCCGGCCCATTTCGACCGCATCAGCCCGGTGATCCCGCCGCCGCCGCCCATCGAGCCGCGCGCCGGGGACCCGCTGCAGGCCGCGCTACCGCCGATCGGCCCGATGCTGAGCGCGAAGAAGAGCTGGGGCGAGGGCTGGCGGACGGCCGATATCGGCGGCGCGAACGGGCACGGCAACGCCCGGTCGATCGTGCAGATCCAGTCGGCGATCAGCCACGGCGGGGAGGCCCTCGGTGGCACCCGGCTGCTGTCGGCACCGACCCTCGAGACCATCTTCGAGGAGCAGTCCAACGGCGTCGACCGCCAGCTGGGCGTGCCGGTGCGGTTCGGCATCGGCTACGCGATGCCCCTGAAGGCGTACCGGGAGTACATCCCCGAGGGCCGCCTGGCGTTCTGGGGCGGCTGGGGCGGCTCGAGCGTCATCAACGACCTGGACCGCACGATGAGCTTCAGCTACGTCATGAACAAGATGTCCGAGGGCGTCAACGGCTCGCCGCGCACCGAGGAGTACATAACGGCGCTCTACCAGGCCTTCGAGGACTGATCTATAGGCTGCTACCGGCCCGCGCCGAGCACGAGCCAGCGCGCGGACCGGTAGCGCCACCCCAGCGTGAGCAGCCGCGCCGTCATGAAGACCCCGGCGTAGGCGGCCCAGAGCCAGATCAGCCCACCCCGCCCGTCGGGCGCCAGCAGGCCCACCGCAGCCAGGGCAGGCAGATAGGCTACTAAGGTGACCGACCCGCTCAGGGCGAGATAGCGGCTGTCGCCGGCCCCAAGGAAGACGCCGTCCAGCACGAACACCGGCCCGGCGACCAGCATCCCGACGGCGATGACCACCAGCGCGGCGGCGATAGCGGCGCGCACGTCCGGGTCGGTGCTGAACAGCCGGCCCGCGAAGGGCGCGGCCGCCGCCAGCAGCACGCCGAGCAGGGCCGCGGCACAGACCCCCCAGACCAGCATCTTCCGGGTCAGCGCCCGCGCCCGATCGGCGTCCCCGGCGCCCAGCGCCCGCCCGGTCAGGGCCTGGGCGGCGATCGCGATGGCGTCCAAGGCGAGGCCGAGCAGGTTCCAGATATTCATCGTCACCTGGAGGCCGGCCAGCGCGATCTCGCCCTTCGCCGCCCCGACGGCGACCGTCAGCACCATCGCGGTCCGCAGGGTCAGCGTCCGCAGGAAGATCGGCAGGCCCGCCCGCCCCGAGCGCGCGATCCGGATCGGCGAGGGACGGCGGTCGACGCCGGGCGCGGCCCGCAGCACCAAGGCCGCCAGCGCCGCCCCCATGGCCCATTGCACGGCGACGGTGCCGATGGCCGAGCCGGCGATGCCCCAATCGAGGCCGTACACGAACAGCACGTTGAGCGGGATATTGGCGGCCGCGCCGGCCACTGCCACGACCAGCGTGGGCGTCGTGCGCTGAAGGCCGCGCAGCACCCCGGTCGAGGCGAGGACCACGAGCATCGCCGGCAGGCCGAGCGTCGACCAGCGCAGATAGGTCACGCCGGCCTCGAGCGCCTCGGTCTGCTCCGACCCGCCGAGCAGGCCGATCCACCACGGCGCCCGCGGGAGGAGAACGGCGATCATGGCGACGCCGAGGCAGAGCCCGAGCCAGAGCCCGTCGATGCCGTGCTGGACCGCGCCAGCAGTGTCCCCCGCCCCGATCCGGCGGGCCACGGCGGCCGTCGCGCCGTAGGCCAGGAAGATGCTGAGGCCGACAGCAGTGAGCAGGACGGTCGAGGCCAGGGCCAGTCCCGCGAGCTGGGGCACCCCGAGATGGCCGACGATGGCGGAGTCGGCGAGAAGGAACAGCGGCTCGGCGACGAGCGCGCCCAGCGCAGGCACGGCCAGCGCCAGGATCTGCCGGTTCAGCCCGGGCGGCGCGCTCGCGGTCACCGGGACAGCGTGCCGCACCCGGTGTCGGGCGTGGCGCACCGCCCAGTGGGGCGGCCACAGCTCAGGCCGGCCGTCAGCGCACGCCCATCGTGTCCATCCCGCGCAGCTCCTTCTTGAGCTCCCCGATCTCGTCCCGGAGGCGGGCGGCGACCTCGAACTGGAGCTCCCGCGCCGCGTACATCATCTGATCGTTCAGCGATTGGATGAGGTCGGCGAGCTCGGCCCGCGGCATCGACGCCACGTCGAGCTTGCCATCGGCGTGCGCGCCCACGCCCACGACGCCGCCGGAGATGCCGCCGGCACCGGCCCGGGTCTTCGCGCTGCCGGGCACCGGGGACTTGCCTCGGGACTGCGACCGCCCGGAGCCGCCCGCGGCCAGCAGCTGCTCGGTATCGGCGGACTCCCGCGCGAGCTGGTCGGTGATGTCGGCGATCCGCTTGCGCAGCGGCGTCGGGTCGATGCCGTTCGCCTTGTTGTACGCGACCTGGATCTCCCGCCGCCGGGTAGTCTCCTCGATCGCCTGGGCCATCGATGGGGTGATCTTGTCCGCGTACATATGAACCTCGCCGGACACATTGCGCGCCGCGCGCCCGATCGTCTGGATCAGCGAGGTGCTGCTGCGCAGGAACCCCTCCTTATCCGCGTCGAGGATCGCGACCAGCGACACCTCGGGCAGGTCCAGGCCCTCGCGCAGCAGGTTGATGCCGACCAGCACGTCGTACTCGCCCATCCGCAGCTCCCGCAGCAGCTCGACCCGGCGCAGGGTGTCGACCTCGGAGTGCAGATAGCGCACCCGGATGCCGAGCTCCAGGAGGTAGTCGGTGAGGTCCTCGGACATCTTCTTCGTCAGCGTCGTGACGAGGATGCGCTCGTTGCGCTCGGCCCGCTCGCGGATCTCGTGGACCAGATCGTCGATCTGGCCCTTGGTCGGCTTGACGATGATCTGGGGGTCGACCAGCCCAGTGGGCCGGATGACCTGCTGGACGGCGTCGCCCTTCATCCGGCCGAGCTCGAACGGCCCCGGCGTGGCCGACATGTAGACCTTCTGGCCCACCCGGTCGAGGAACTCCTCGAACCGCAGCGGCCGGTTGTCGATCGCGCTGGGCAGCCGGAAGCCGTGATCGACGAGCTGGCGCTTCCGGGACATATCGCCCTCGTACATCCCCCCGATCTGCGGCACGGTGGCGTGCGACTCGTCCAGGATCACCAGGAGATCGTCGGGGAAGAAGTCGATCAGGCAGCTGCCCGAGCTGCCCGGGGCGCGGCCGTCGATGTGCCGGGAGTAGTTCTCGATGCCCGAGCAGGTGACGATCTGCCGCATCATCTCGATGTCGTAGCTGGTGCGCATCCGCAGCCGCTGGGCCTCGAGCAGCTTGTTCTGGCTCTCGAGCTCGGCCAGCCGCTCCCCCAGCTCGGTCTCGATCCGGGCGATGGCCTTCTCCATCCGCTCGGGACCGGCGACGTAGTGGCTGGCCGGGAACAGGTAGATGTGGTCGTCGTTGGTCACCACCTCGCCGGTGAGCGGGTGCAGCGTGCTGAGCTTCTCGATCTCGTCGCCGAAGAACTCGATCCGGACGGCCAGCTCCTCATACATCGGGAACACCTCGAGGGTGTCGCCGCGGACGCGGAAGGTTCCCCGGGTGCCGGCGAGGTCGTTGCGGGCGTACTGGATGCCGACGAGCTGGCGCAGCAGTGCGTCGCGCTCGATCTCCTGGCCGACCCTGAGCGCGACCATCCTGTCGACGTACTCCTGCGGGGTGCCCAGGCCGTAGATGCAGGACACCGTCGCCACGACCACGACGTCGCGCCGGGTGAGCAGGCTGTTGGTCGCCGAGTGGCGCAGCCGCTCCACCTCGTCGTTGAC
>JAOPVO010000245.1 GCA_025966155.1 Pseudonocardiales bacterium | reverse complement strand
ACGTCGCCTCGGCCAGGGCCCGGCGGACCGCGGTCGCGACGTCGGCGGCGGAGAACCCGTAGAGGACGGCCGTGCGCGGCAGCGCGGCCGTCACCCTTGCCGTCAGGTCGAGGGCCGAGGCGTCGGCGGGCGCGCCGGTGAGGGCGGCGTTGATGGCACCGAGCGCCTCGTCGGGCTCGAGGAAGAAGTCGCCGGCCACCGCGACATCGCGCAGCACGCCGTCGACCACGTCGAGGTCGACGACCACCAGCTTGCCGCCGGGCACCTTGAACTCACCGTGCATGACTGCCTTCTCTCACTCGACCAACGAACGTGCGTGGCACCGAGGGTGCACCGAGGTACCAACGGCGCCGGGACCGCGAGAATGCCCGCCGCTCGTTCATGGGCCGGGTTGTGGCGCTTCAACCCACCTCGGCCCGCCGTCATGTCCCGCGACGCCCACCCGGATTTACCAGTCATGCCGCCGTAGGCGACGGATGCGAGGAATGGATAGCCTGCTCGGCTGTGGGGCCGGAGGGATTCGAACCCTCACTGAAACGACCCTAAATCGTTTGCCTCTGCCGTTGGGCTACGGCCCCGCGAGGAACACAATACGTTGGCGTCAGGGCATGGCAATTTGGGCAGAGGAACCGCAGATTGTGGGCGCGGTTGTCCAGCCAGTCGCCATTGATGTGGTCGATCTGAAGGGTCAACGGCACCTCGCGCGGATCCAGTCCGCATTGCTCGCAGATGTACGCACGGCCGGTCTCGATCAGCGCGCGGCGCAGGACCGGCGGCTTCTGCCGGAGGGACCCCTCGGCGCGGACGACTAGCACCACATCCGCGGGAAGGCGCCGGGTGCTCACGCTCCCACGCGCATGCGCCTGCCCAGTGAAGTGGGACATGTCGATCCCGAGTTGCCTGATGCGGCGGGCGATGTGCGCCTGCGTCCCGCCCGCCTGGCGAAGGCCGAGGTGTCGGAGAACCCCAGCGAAACTGAACGATGCGGCGACCGCGTGGGCAAGCAACTCGGCGGAGTACCGGCGATTGGGAGGCATACCCGAAGCTATCGGTGTCCACCGACAACGGCCGACACCGTGGGCCTCCGCTTCCTGCCGTCAGACCTTGAGGTCCTTGCGCAGCTTCGCAACGTGGCCCGTTGCCTTGACGTTGTAGGCGGCGTAGGAGAGCTTGCCCTCCGGATCGACGACGAAGGTCGACCGGATCACGCCCGTCACCGCCTTGCCGTAGAGCTGCTTCTGCCCGTACGCCCCGTAGGCCGTCAGTACGGTCTTGTCGGCGTCGCTGAGCAGCGGGAAGGTCAGCCCCTCGGCCGCGGCGAACTTCTGCAGCTTGGGCAGCGGGTCGGGGGAGATCGCGACGACGTCCAGGCCGGCGACGTTGAGCTGGGCCAGGCTGTCGCGGAAGTCGCAGGCCTGCTTCGTGCAGCCCGGAGTACCGGCGTTGGGATAGAAGTAGACGATCACCGAGCGCCCGGCGAAATCGGACAGCGCCACGGTCGAGCCGTCGGCGGCAGGCAAGGCGAAGATGGGCGCGGGGTCTCCAACGCCAAGGCGATCCGTCACATCAGCGAACTTACCGGCGCGAGCGGATACGCTTGACCTCCGGCAGGCACCGAGAAATTCCCGACGGAGGGACACCGCGTGACAGGGGACAAGTCGCCCGAGCAGATCCAGCAGGAGATCGAGGGCGCGCGCCAGGCGCTCGCGGCGTCGCTGGACCAGCTGGTCGAGCGCACGAGCCCCAAGCGGCTGGCCGACCAGGGCAAGCAGAAGGCCATCGCGTGGACCAAGACTCCCACCGGCATGGCCGTCCTGGGCGGCGTCGGGGTCATTACCGCATTCCTGATCGTGCGCAAGATCCGCTCCCGCGGCTGAGCGACGCCCCCTACATGACCTCCGCGGTGCTCCTGCTGTCCTGCCCCGACCAGCGCGGCCTCGTCCACGCCGTCGCCCAGTTCGTGCTCGAGCACGGCGGCAACGTCATCAACGCCGAGCAGCACGTGGACCACGAGGCCGGGGTGTTCTTCCAACGCGTCGAGTTCGACCTCGACGGCGGCGACCTCTCCCGCGACGACGTGGGGGGGGCATTCGCGCCCATCGCGGAGCGGTTCGGGATGAGCGTGTCCGTCCGCTTCTCCGACGATCGCCCGCGCCTGGCCATCCTCGCCTCGCGGGAGCCGCACTGCTTGGCCGACCTGCTGGCCCGCTATACCGCCGGCGAGCTGCCGGGCGACATCGTGGCCATCCTCAGCAACCACCCCGATCATGCTGCCCTGGCCGCCTTCCACGGCGTGCCGTACCACCACCTGCCGGTGACGCCCGAGAGCAAGGCTTCGCAGGAGGCCGAGATCGTGGGCATCCTGCGCGGCTACGACGTCGAGCTCGTCGTGATGGCCCGCTACATGCAGATCCTGACGCCGACGATCCTGGGCGCGTTCCCGATGCGGATCATCAACATCCACCACTCCTTCCTCCCGGCGTTCGTCGGCGCCCGGCCGTATCACCAGGCGCAGGCCCGGGGCGTGAAGCTGATCGGCGCCACCGCGCACTACGCGACCGCCGATCTGGATGAGGGCCCGATCATCGCCCAGGACGTCACGCCGGTGAGCCATCGCGACACCGTCGGCGATCTCATCCGGAAGGGCCGGGACCAGGAGACGCTGGTGCTGGCCCGCGCCGTCCGCGCCCATCTGGAGCACAAGACGCTGGCGTTCGGGAACAAGACCGTCGTCTTCGGCTGAGGTTAAAACTCCCGGCGATGGTTTGTCGCTCAGCGACAAACCATTGCCAAAAGTTCCGCACTAGACGGGGTCCAGGCGGGGTCAGGCCGGGCGGAGGCGGACCGTGTCGCCTGGCCGCACCTGCGCCAGCGCGGCCAGGCCGGCAGCGGGCACCACGCCGACCACTGGATAGCCGCCTGTGGTCGGTGCATCCGGCCCGAAGATGATCGGGCGGCCGTCCGGCGGGATCTGGATCGCCCCGGGCAGCACACCCTCACTGGGCAGCTCCGCCGCGCGGGCCCAGGCGATCCCGGGCCCGTCCAGCCGGATGCCGACGCGGTCGCTGTCGGGCCGGACCGTCCACGCCACTGTCCATAGCTGACGAAGCGACTCGGCGTCGACCCAATCCGTTCGCGGCCCGGGCTGCACCGGGACAGCGGCCACGTCCGTTAAGGCGGCGCCCGGCGAGTAGTCGAGACCCGGCACGTCGCCGTCAATGTCGCTCCCGATGGGCAGTCGTGCGCCGGGCCGCAGAGGCTCCGGGCCTAGCCGCCCGAGCGTGTCGGTGCTGCGCGAGCCCAGGGTGACGGGCGCATCGATTCCGCCGCGCACGGCCAGCCACGAGCGCAGCCCGCGCCGCGGCTGGCCCAGCGAAAGGACAGTGCCGGCCGGCAGCGTCATCGCCGCGCCCCAGCCCCGCCCGCCGCCCGAAGGTTCGCTGCCTATGACACAGGGCGCGCCGGTGAGCGCGACGGTGGCCGCGTGACCGAGCCGGATTGCCAACCCGCCCAGAACGATCTCGATCGTGGCCGCGCCGGCGCTGTTGCCGACCAGTCGATTGGCCAGTCCCGCGGCGCCGACATCGAAGGCGCCGCTCCGGGTGACGCCGAGCGCAGCGAACCCCGGGCGGCCGAGGTCCTGGATCGTTGCCCCCGCCCCGACCGCGAGCACCTCGATCATGCGCCCGCCCGGATGGCCTCGAAGCGGACAGCCGTGCCCGGCGGCAGCAGGGCAGGGGAGGCGCGGGCAAGGTCCCACATCCGCGCATCGGTGCGCCCGAGCAGGCGCCACCCGCCGGGCGAGGCCACGGGATAGACCGCGCTGAACTCCCCGGCGATGGCCACCGACCCGGCCGGCACCTGCGCCCGCGGCTCATCGAGGCGGGGCACCCGCAGCACCGGATCGCCGCCGATCAGATAGGAGAAGCCGGGTGCGAAGCCGCAGAAGCCGCACCGGTAGCGCGCGGCGGTGTGGCGCTGGACAACGGCATCGACAGAGAGATCGGCCAGGCGTGCGACGTCCTCGAGGTCGGCTCCGTCGTACACAACCGGGATGACCACCGGGTCCGCTGCACGGGCGGGCTCCGCGATGGGCGCGAGGTTGATCCGGGCCAGCCTCTCGGCGAGATGCGAAGCCGTCACCCGCCGCGGGTCGAATCGGACAAGGATCGTCCGGGCGGCGGGCACGATCTCCTCGACGCCGTCGGGCCGCCCGTCCAGCAAGGCTGCGGCCAGCGCGGCAACCGCCTCGGCGTCCGCGAGCTCGAGCAGGACCGCGCGATCGCCATAAGGCAGGGCGCGCACGGCTCAGCCCCTGACGGGGGCGGGCGCGAACGGCGCGATTGTCACGCCGGCGGCCTCCAGCGCGGCGCGGACCTGCTCGCCCAGCTGCACCGCGCCCGGGGTGTCGCCGTGCAGGCAGATCGACGCCGCCTGGACGCTCAGCACCGTGCCGTCGACTGCGACAATCCCGTCACCCGCGGCGAGGCGCAGGCAGCGGGCGACCACCGCCGCCGGGTCATGGATCACCGCCCCCGGCTCCGAGCGGGGGACCAGCATGCCGTCCGGTGAGTACGCGCGGTCGGCGAATGCCTCGGCCACCACGATGAGCCCGCGCGCGGACGCGACGCGGGCCAGCACCGACCCCGGCAGGCAGAGGATCGGCAGCAGCGCCCCGTCGATCGGGGCCTGCGCCACCGCCCGGGCCACCGCATCGGCCACGGACTCGTCGACCGCCGCGGTGTTGTAGAGCGCGCCGTGCGGCTTGACGTACCGCAGCGAGGTGCCCGCCGCCTGGGCCAGGGCCCACACCGCGCCGATCTGATAGGTGATGTCCGAGACCAGGTCGGACGGGTCCATCGGCAGCGCGCGGCGGCCGAAGCCGATCAAATCCCGGTAGCTGACCTGGGCGCCCACTGTGACCCCGCGATGAGCCGCGGTCCGGCACACCCGGGCGATGATCGAGGGATCCCCGGCATGAAATCCGCACGCCACGTTGGCGCTGGAGACGATGCCCAGCAGCGCATCGTCATCGCCGAGGGACCAGACGCCGAAGCCCTCCCCGAGGTCGGCGTTCAAGTCGATCCGCACGCGCCGACCGTACGGCGCCGACGCCGCCATCGACCCGATATCCTCCGTGCGTTCATTGACTGGCTGCCTCACGTTCGCCACTGCTCCACCCATCGCTCCGACCGACCAATTCCGCCGGATTCATTTAGGGGACTTTCGTGGGCTTCCGCCTGATTCCGCGGGACACCGTCTTTTTCGAGCTGTTCGAGGCAGCCGGGGCGAACATCGTCACGGCGGCCGATGTGCTGGCCCGGTTGATGACACCCGATGCGCGGCCGGAGGAGATCGCCGCCCGCATGCGGGAGATCGAGCACGAGGGCGACAGCATCACCCATCGCATCCTGCGCCAGCTCAACTCCAGCTTCGTCACCCCGTTCGACCGCGAGGACATCTACCGCCTCGCCGGGACCCTGGATGACGTCGTCGACTCGATGGACGCCGCCGCCGACATGGTCGTGCTGACCGGGCTGTCCAGCCTGCCGCAGTTGATGGGCCAGCAGATCGAGCTGCTCCAGGAAGCCGGCCGGGCGACGGCTGTGGCCATGCCCAACCTGCGCACGATGAAGGATCTCGAGCCGTACTGGATCGAGGTCAACCGACTGGAGAACGAAGCCGACCGCGCCTACCGCAAGCTGCTGTCGCGCCTCTACAGCGGCGAGTTCGACGCGCTCACGATGCTCAAGCTGAAGGCGGTGGCCGACAACCTGGAGGACGCCGCCGACGCGCTGGAGCATGTGGCGCACGCCGTGGAGACGATCGCGGTCAAGGAGTCCTGACCGGTGAGCATCACCGTGCTGCTGGTCATCATCATCGTCGTCGCCTTGGCGTTCGACTACACAAACGGCTTCCACGACGCCGCCAACGCCATCGCCACCACCGTGTCGACGAAGGCGATGACCCCGCGCGCCGCACTGGCCATGGCGGCGGTCGCCAACGTCATCGGCGCCCTGGTGTCGACGAAGGTCGCGGGCACCGTCGGCAAGGGCATCATCGAGGCGCCGGCCGGGCGCACCGGCTTGGTGGTCGTGCTGTCGGCCCTGCTCGGCGCGATCGCCTGGAACCTCGGCACCTGGTACTTCGGCCTGCCGTCGTCCTCGTCGCACGCGCTCATCGGCGGGCTGATCGGCTCGGCCCTGGCCGGCGCGCACACGGTCAAGTGGTCCGGGGTCGTCGACAAGGTCGTCATCCCGATGGTCGTGTCGCCGGTGATCGGGTTCGGGCTGGCCTACGTGCTGATGATCGCGCTGCTCTGGGTCTTCCGGCGATCCAATGCCACCAAGGCGAACCGCAACTTCCGCCGCGCCCAGATCGTCTCCGCCGCGACCATGGCGTTCGGCCACGGCAGCCAGGATGCGCAGAAGACGATGGGCGTCATCGCCCTGACCCTCGTGGTGTCCGGCCACCTGGATCCCGATGCCGGCATCCCGCTCTGGGTGATCCTCGCCGCGGCCGCCGCGATCTCGGCCGGGACGTACGCCGGCGGCTGGCGCATCATGCGGACCCTGGGCCGCGGCATCATCGCCCTCACCCCGGTGAGCGGGTTCGCCGCGCAGGCCGTGGCCAGCAGCGTCATGCTCACGACCGCGCACTTCGGCCTGCCCGTCTCGACCACCCACATCATCACCACCTCGGTGATGGGCGTCGGCTCGGTTCGCCGCTTCTCCGCCGTCCGCTGGGGCGTCGCGGGCAACATCGTGTTCGCCTGGGTGCTGACGATCCCGGCGGCGGCGCTGGTCGCGGCCCTGATGCATGTGCTGCTGCGCCCCCTGCTCGGGGACTAGCGCGCAGCCTCGCCGGCTGACGCGGAATGCGCAGGGAGTAGCGCGAAGCCCGTCGCGGGCCTTGTCCCGCAGCCGATTAGGCGACGCGATTGGTGGCGCAATGCTGCCGGAACCTTCCGGAAGTGCATCCGCAACTGCGGTCGCCTTGACTAGGTGCCATCGAGCAGGAGTGAGGATGACCGGCCGCGGGCTCACCGCCTCAAGGCCGGGTCGCCCCCGTTCATCGTCGACATCGGTCAGGAGTCATGTCAGTGGGAATCGCAGTAGTAGTCGGCAATCCGAAGCCCCAATCGCGCACGCTGGAAGCAGCCGTGCACGTCGCGACGGAGCTGGGAGGCGTTGCGCCCACTGTCGTGGTGGACGTGATCGAGCTGGGGCCGGGTCTCCTCGGCTGGGGGGACCCGGCCGTGGCCGAGGCGCTGGCCGCTGTGCAGGGCTCCGATGCGGTCGTGTTCGCGTCGCCGACGTACAAGGCCACCTACACCGGGCTGCTGAAGCTGTTCCTGGACCAGATCCCCGCCGACGGGCTCGCCGGCATCGTGGGGTTCCCGCTGATGCTCGGCGGCGGCCCCGGCCACATGCTCGCCCCCGAGCTGCTGCTCAAGCCCGTGCTCGTGGAGCTCGGCGCGATCTGCCCGGTCAAGGGCCTCTACCTCC